>JAGHZG010000324.1 GCA_017743275.1 Chloroflexota bacterium
CTTCTCCACGATGAAGGCAGAGATACCCCGCGTGCCCGCCTCGGGGTCCGTCTTGGCGGTGATGACGATGACGTCGGCGACGGAGCCGTTGGTGATGAAACACTTCTGCCCGTTGATGACCCAGTGGTCACCGTCCCGGACGGCTCGGGTGCGGGTGGCGCCTGCGTCGGAGCCGGCCTGGGGCTCCGTCAGGCCGAAGGCGCCGATTTTCTCCCCGCGCGCCAGGGGCACCAGGTACTTCCGCTTCTGCTCCTCGGTGCCGAAGAGGTAGATGGGCTCGCAGCAGAGGGATGTGTGGGCATCCAGAATGATGGCCATCGTGCCGGAGACGCGGGCAATCTCCTCCAGGGCCAGGACCAGGGCGATATAGTCGCCGCCGGAGCCGCCGTACTCCTCCGGGAACGGCAACCCCAGAATGCCCAGTTCCCCCATCCGGCGGAAGAGGTCCTCGGGGAAGCGGTCGGTTTCATCTATCTCCTCGGCGCGGGGGGCGATTTCTTTCTCGGCGAACTCCCGCACCATACGTTGAATCATACGGTGTTCTTCGGAGAGTTCAAATTCCATGGCTTCGCCCCTGGTTTGAAGGTTGGAAAATGGGGACAGATATAACATCACACAAAGACACAGAGACACAAAGACACGAAAAATTGGGGATTTCTTTGTGCCTTTGTGTCTTTGTGGGAGATTCCCTCACCGGTCCGGAGTGGAGAGAGGGAGGCGGACGTAGAAACGGCTGCCCTCGCCCGGCGTGCTTTCCGCCCACACCCGCCCGCCGTGCCGTTCCACCATTTCTTTGACGATGGAAAGCCCCAACCCCAATCCCCCATAGCGGCGGGTCATTGGGTCTTCCGCCTGGTAGAACCGTTCAAATATCCGTGGGAGTGCTTCTGGTGGGATGCCTACTCCCGTATCGGCAACAACGACTTCAGCCATTTCGGGCCGGTAAACCGCGCGCACCTCCACCCGTCCCCCCTGGGGGGTGAATTTCACCGCGTTGGAGAGCAGGTTATCCAGCACCAGGCGAATCTTCTCCCGGTCGGCCCGGACGATGAGCGGCGTATCCGGAAGGATACACTGCAGGGTCAGCGCGCTGACCTCCACCAGGGAGCGGTAGGTCTCGCAGGCCTGAGCAATCTCTTCCCGCAGGTCAAACACCTCCCGGTAGAGCACCATTTCCCCGGTCTCCAGATAGCGGAGGTTCAGCATCGTCTCTATGATGTGCTTCAGGCGGGTCGCCGCGCGCAGGACCCCTTCCAACTCGTGCCCGCCGATGCCCTGCTCCTTGAGCAGAGCCGAGTATCCCAGGATCAGGCTGAGCGGCGTACGCAACTCGTGGGAGGCAATGGCGATGAAGTTGGATTTCAGCCGGTCCAGTTCGCCCAATTTTCGGTAGGCGGCCCGCAGCGCTTCCACCAGACGGGCATTCTCAATGGCGACGGTCGCCTGAGCGGCCAGCGCGGTCAGAATCTCCACATCCTCCTGGGTGAAGCCCGCCGGATCCCGTTTGTTGACGGCCTCCAGCACCCCGATGCACCGGTTCCGGGCCTGAAGCGGGACCGCCAGAAGAGAACGGGTGAGGAAGCCTGTCTGCAGGCCCACCTGGCGGAAGTGGCAAGGGTCGGTGGTGGCATTGGCCACCACAATGGGTCGCTGTTCGGTCAACACTTTGCCAGCGATGGAGCCGTGGACGGGAACGGGAATCTCTTTCAGGCGGGCGCTGATCTGCGGGTCGGCAGCGGTGCAGAAGCGCAGGTCGCCGCTCCGCTCGTCCAGCAGCAGGATGGACGCTCCTTCACTGTCGGTCAGTTCGGCGGCGATGGAAACAATGCGGTCCAGCAAAGGGGTCACTTCTACGGTGGAGACCAGTTCCAGGTTGACTTCTAAGATGCGCTCCAACTGGTGCAATCGTTTTTCCAGATCATTCATGGTCCCTCCCCTTGGGGAAATGGAGGGGTGATGTGGACCCACACGGGGGTGCCCACATCGGCCCACTCGTAGAGCCAGCGGGCGTCTCGGGGAGGGAGATTCACGCAACCGTAACTGCGGGTGAATCCGAACGCGTCATGCCAGTAGGCCCCATGCAACGCATAAGCACCATGGTAGTACATCACCCAGGGCACATCTTCCAGATAGTACCAGATCGGGCTTCCATCCCGAACGTCGGGATTGCTCATTTTGGCGACGGCGAACTTGCCCCAGATGCGGAACAACCCCGGCGGTGTGGGGGTCTGGCCCACCCGGCCGCTGGAAATGAGCGTGGCATACACCATTCGCTCCCCTTCGTACGCCGCCAGCGTCTGCTCAAACAGGTCCACCTCTATCCACCGCGCGCCCGGCGGTACCCCGGGGGGCGGCGGATCTACGGTGACCCGGGAGACGTACTTCTGCTCCACCCACTGGTCCGGACCAATGAGGTACCACATTTCCTGGGGCGCCCGGAACTCCTGAGCGTAAATAGTAACCAGTTGGTAGCGTCGATACAGCGGCGCAGACGGATCCGGCGGTCCCTGGGGAACCCGAGAGGGACGCACCGCCCGGTTGATCCAGGCAAAGGAATACTGAGGTTGCTCGCTGAGATAGACTCCCTGAAACTGGGAGGGACGTCCGAAGGCCAGGGCATCGGCGGGAACAAACTCGTTCGCATTGATTTGAATCCACTGCTGGCCTTCGTACTCCACTGTGCCGACCACACTCACCCACTGCCGACCGGAGTAGAGGACCCGCACGGGCGGCAGGCCCAGCGCGGCATCCATCGGATGGCGATAGACTTCCAGCGGGAGACGGCGGACATGGGCGTAGATGTACGGGACCACCTTCTCCTCAGGGTCGGGCTTCAGTTCCACCACCGGTAGTTGGGGGAGGGGGTTGGGGAGGCGGATGTGGGCGACCCGGTAGGACGTAGCGCCAGGGCCATATTCCGGGCAGGACGGTCGCCAGCGCCAGAGCCGCCCGGGCGTGCAGACAATGTCGCTGACCCCAACGCCGGGAGCGGAGGGAGAGGACGAGACAAACGGTAATTCCCGCGCCTCCGCCACCCCGAACGGCAGGAAGAGCAGACATAAAAGCGCGAAAGACGCGAAAGGACGCAGGGGTTTCACCATATCCCTACTCCATACTCCCTAATCCCTACTCCCATAAGTATAGGTTGACTTTCCCCACTTGTCAAATGGCGGGTTTGGAAGTATCATCATAAGGCCTTGTAGCCCCGGCAGTCAGGCCGGTGCAGGCTGAGAGC
>JAGHZG010000325.1 GCA_017743275.1 Chloroflexota bacterium
CCTGCGAAAAAGCGCTTCCACAGGCCTGACGGCCTGCGCTACATTGCTCCAACTGGTGGCGCAGGCTGTTAGCCTGCGAAAAAGCGCTTCCACAGGCCTGACGGCCTGCGCTACATTGCTCCAACTGACGGTAAACCGTCGGGCTGACGAAGGGAGGAATGATGGCCGGGACCCTTGCTCACCTCACTCAGGCCCTGGTGGCATACGGCAACCATGTGCCGGTGACCGATCTCTGCCCAACCGTCGTGCCCGAGGCCGCACAACTGGTCACTTCAGACCCCTATGCTTTCTGCATGGCTGCCTGCCTGGACCGCGGCGCCAGGTCCGAAATTATCTGGACCATCCCCTACGATGTTCACACTCTCGTTGGTCATTTGGACCCCCGGCGGCTGTATGCCCTCTCCCTGCGGGGTTGGGCCTCTCTGATTCAAGATCTGCCGCGCCGTCCCCGCTATACCAATGACGCACCGCGCACGCTGTATGAACTGACCCATCTGGTCGTGGACAGGTACGGCGGGAACGCGGCCCGCATCTGGGAGGGACGACGCGCCGCAGAGGTGATCCGTACCTTTCACTCCATCTACGGTGTGGGGCCGGGGATCGCGAATATGGCCGCGTTGTTGATTGAACGGGTCTTCCGCGTGCGCTTCCCCGACCACTGGAGCATAGACATCAAACCCGATACCCACACCGTACGCGTGCTGTACCGGCTGGGCATCAGCAACGATCGCACAGAAGAAGCCGCCATCGCGGCGGCGCGGAGGATGAACCCGGAGTTTCCGGGGATCGTGGACGCGGCCCTGTGGCACCTGGGGCGCACCCGGTGTTTCGCCGTTGCTCCCCAGTGCCAGGGGTGCCCGGTGGAACGGTTTTGCGCCAAAAGGGAGGTGTGAAATGAAGCGCATTGCGCTGATCTCCTGTGTCAAGCAGAAACTGCCCTACAAAGCCCGCGCCGAAGACCTGTACACCAGTGATCTGTTCCGGAAACATCTGGCATACGCGAAGCAACTGGCGCCGGACGCCATCTACATCCTCTCTGCCAAATATGGCCTGTTGCCACTGGATGCCGAGATTGAGCCCTACGACCAGACGCTGAAAACGATGTCTGCCAGCCAGGTTCGGGCGTGGGCGCAGCGTGTGGTGGAACAACTGGCCCAGTGTGCTGACCTGCGCAACGACCATTTCATTATCCTGGCAGGGGAAGCCTATTATCAGCCCCTGATTCGTTACCTGCGTTCTTATGAGATTCCGTTTCAGGGGCTCCCGATCGGTAAGCGACGTCATGCGCTTTCGCAAGCACTGGGTACCAGGACTGCATCCCGGTGAGTTTGTCTCGTTGGGACTACCTCGTCGTCGGACACGTCACCCAGGACCGGTTGCCGGACGGGTCGCTGACCCCCGGCGGCACGGCGGCCTATGCTGCCCGTACCGCCCGCGCACTGGGCCTGCGCACCGCCGTCCTCACCAGCGCCGACGACTCCCTGGACCTGAGCGCCGTCCTTCCCGATATAGAAGTTTACCGCATCCCGGCCCCTAAGAGCACAGTCTTTGAAAACCGCTACACTTCGGACGGGCGGGTGCAGTTTCTCCACGCCCGCGCCGCCCCCCTGACCCCCGATGCCATCCGTGGCGCAAGATTTATCCTGCGTACGGCCATTCTCCACCTGGGGCCGGTGGCGCGGGAGTGCGACCCCGCCCTGGCCGACCATATCCAGGCCGATTTTCTGGGCCTGACCCCTCAGGGCTGGATGCGCCGCTGGGACGGGGCCGGACGGGTGACCCCGGGCCCGTGGGAGGAGGCGGAGGAGTGGCTCCCCCGCGCGGACGCCGTCGTCCTGAGCGAAGAGGACATCGGCGGCGACGAGGCACTGGCGGCCCGCTGGGCCGCCCGGACCCGCCTCCTGGCCCTCACCCGGGGCGCGCGCGGGTGCTCCATCTACATCGGGGAGCGAGTCTGGCATCTGCCGGCCTTCCCGGCCCGGGAGGTGGACCCCACCGGCGCGGGGGATGTCTTCGCGGCCGTCTTCTTCGCCCGCCTCTGGCAGGGAAACGACCCCGTCCAGGCCGCGCGCCGGGCCAACTGCGTCGCCGCCGTCTCCGTCACCCGGCCCGGCCTCTCCGCCACCCCCACCCCGGAGGAAGTCGCCCGGTGCTTTGAAAACCACCAAGACACGAAGACGCAAAGGTAACTTCAGCCGATTGAAATTGTCCTCTCTGGGTACTTCGTGCCGGGTGTCGGCCGCAGGCTCAGGAAGGGTGACTTCAGTCAGCGCATAGTTACACGCAAAGTTTTTCATCGTTAATTTTTTAATTGTTAATTATGATCATCTACGCCTTCGCCAACCAGAAGGGCGGCGTGGGCAAGACCACGACCGCCGTTAATCTGGCGGCCTACCTGGCCCACTGGGGCCAGCGGGTCCTGCTGGTGGATATGGACCCCCAGGCCAACGCCACCGCCAGCCTGGGAGTGGACCGCGCGTCCCTTCCGGCGACGGTCTACGATGCCCTGGTGCGCGAGGTGCCCCTGGCCCAGATCATTACCCTGACCCGCTGGGTGCGGCTGGACCTGGCGCCCAGTTCGGCCCAACTGGCGGGAGCGACGGTGGAACTGATCCCGATGCTGGCCCGGGAGCGGCGGTTAGAAATGGCCCTCTCCGGCCTGGACCAGCGGTACGACTACGTCCTGATAGATTGTCCCCCCAGTTTGGGCATCCTCACCGTCAACGCGCTGGTCGCGGCCAAAAGCGGTGTCATCATCCCTGTCCAGTGCGAGTACCTGGCGCTGGAGGGGCTTTCCCAACTGATGCGCACGCTGGACCTGGTGCGCCGTTCCCTGAACCCTCACCTGCGCCTGCGGGGCCTGGTGATGACGATGTTTGACTCCCGCACCCATCTCTCCCAGCAGGTGGTGGCAGAAGTGCGGCGGTATTTCGGAGACCGGGTCTTCCGGACAGTCATCCCGCGCAATGTCCGGTTGAGCGAGGCCCCCAGCCACGGGCTCCCCATCCTGGCCTACGCTCCCCGTTCCCCGGGCGACCTGGCCTACCGGGCCCTGGCCTGGGAACTGCTCAGCGGCGACGGACGAGCGCCCTCGGCGGAGATGGAGCATGGCGGGTAAATTCGGCCTGGGCAGAGGACTGGAGGCGCTGATCCCCGTCGGCGAGGAAGCGACCGGCATCCTGGAGGTGCCGGTGGAGGACATCCGCCCCAACCCCCATCAGCCCCGCATG
>JAGHZG010000326.1 GCA_017743275.1 Chloroflexota bacterium
ACTCTGGCCCGGACCACGGCCCCCGCGCAGGAGAAATCGGTTATTCTGCTGGACGTGCCGGTGGAGCCGGTGGAGATTGCGCCGGGGGTCCGGATGTCCCCGGCGGCGCTCCTGCCCCTGCTGGACAACCGGGCGAAACTCCACCTGCTCCTGGAACCGCAGAATGACGACGGGGTAAAGATTGCCGTCGGGGCCAGCCTGGGGGACCTGTACCGGGCCATACTCCCGGCGTCCTCTTCCCTGTCGGTCGCGCCGGTCGGAGGCCACTGATGTCCGCGCAGCCTATCCAGGTCCTGCTGTCGGCGCCCGGCCAGCAGGCCCTGAATGCGATTTATTCACAATTTATCGCAGACCGCCGCCTGCTGGTGTCGGGCCTGGCCACGACTCCGGAGATGCTGGAAACAGCCCTGCGCCAGACGCCGCCGGAGGTGGCCGTGGTAGATGCGGAACTGCTCCTGGAGTGGGGGGAGCGGGGTCTCATTGACTTCCTCTCCTCACGGCTGGGCCAGGCGGTGGCCATCGTCCTTTTGCCCCGCCAGCTGGAGCGGCTGGTTGGGCCGATCTCCCAGTTGGACCGGGTGCGGGAGGTGATGATCAAGCCGGTCGCGGTGGCCCAGGTGATAGAGCGGTGCTACCAGGTGGGTGTGTCGGAGCGGGTAGCGCGGGAGGCGATGGCCCCGGCCACGGCGTACGCGGTTTCTGCCCTGGCCCAAACTACGGGGGCGGCCCGGGCGGCGGCCCTGTCCGGGACGCGGATATTCGCCGTGGGCGGCGGCAAGGGCGGTTCCGGGAAGACAACCGTGGCCGTCAACCTGGCGTACCGGCTCAACCAGGTGGGGATCCGCACCCTGCTGATGGGGTTTGACGTCCCCGACGCGATCGGGGTGCAGTTGGGGCTTCCAATGGCTCCCAACAGCCTCAACTGGTTCAGACGGCCCTCGCGAGAAGGGTTTACAGCTTCTCTCCAGCACAAGGACGGGCTGGACATTTGTCTTTCTCCCAACGACAAGGTGGAGGCCGCCCGGATTGCCGCCCGTGCGTTTAACCAGGAAGGCTCCATTGCCGGGCTGGTGGAGGCGGCGCGGGACCACCACCCGCCATACGCGGCGATTGTGATGGACCTGCCGCCAACCGAAACGGAATGGAGCATCCAGCCGCTGTTGAAAGCCAACACGGTCATCCTGGTATGTGAGCCGGACCTGACGTCGGCGGTCAACCTGGTCTCCACAATCCGGCTGTTGACCGGCGTGATTGACGATAAGCACAAAGTGCCCCGCGACGCGATTTTCGCCGTGATGAACCGGGTGACGCCCAACGACGTGATGACTCCGGACCGGATGCAGAACTCGGTCAAAGATCAGTTGGACGGCTGGGCTCCACCATTCATTGCGGTCATCCCGGCGGACCCGGGCGTGCGGGCATGCCAGGTGGACTTTGTTGTACCAGTAACCCGCCGCCAGGAATTCACGGCGGGGATAGACCAAATCGTGGACTTCTTCTACAGGGACAGTCTGGGTCAATCGGTGTCCCGGGCCGCCGGGAAAGAGCGCGGCATCCTGGGCCTCAAAATCCGGCTAACGTAGGAGGCGAGATGCTGTTCCAGTACATCTCACAGCAAACAGTCCGGACCGACATAGACCCGGAGACGGCATCGGCGATTGCCGAGGCGGTCACCGTGCACATCAACGCCGAATTCCCGCCGTCCCAGATTCTGGCCCCGGATGACGCCACTCGCCAGGCTATCATAGAGCGCATTCGCTACTGGGTAGGGGCCGAACTGCGCGCGCGAAACCTGGGTCACGTGGACTACCACGTGGAGGCCGACCTGACCCAGAGGATTCAGCATCAGATGCTCGGTTTAGGTTTCCTGGAACCGCTTCTGGAACGGGGGGACCTGTCGGAGATTATGATGAACCAGGACGGTTCCCTATTCGTTCTCCTGAAGGGCCAGACCAACCCGGTGCGGGTGGAGGAAATCCTGCCGAAGTTCGTCCGTCCCTCGGTGACGGAAGTACGGATTGTCGTGGACAAACTCCTGGGCGCCGTGGGGCGGCGGGTGAACGAGGCCGAGCCGATTGTGGCGGCCAAACTCCCGCGCAGTCCCCGGCTTCCGGCGGGAGCCCGGGTGAATGTGGTGATCCCTCCCATTGCTAACGGGTTGTACCCGGAATTGAACATTCGTTTCTACGAGGCCAGGCCGGTGAAGCCGGAGCAACTGCTGGCCTGGGGAGAACTCAACGAGGCGATGCTGGAAATGCTCCGCCAGGCGGTGGAACATCAACTGCGGCTGATGATTGCCGGTGGTACGGCAACCGGCAAGACCACGCTTCTTTCCGGGCTGGCCGGTATGATTCCGCCCCAACACCGCATCGTCCTGGTGGAAGATCCGGCAGAGATTTTCCTAGATCACCCCCACGTGGTGTCAATGGAAGCCCGCCCGCCAACGGTGGAGGGCAAGTACGGCGTTTCGCTGGGGGACCTGGTGACCACTGCAATGAGAATGACTCCCAGATGGTTGGTCGTAGGGGAGGTGCGGCACGGCAAGGCGGCAGTGTGGTTGTTGAGGGCTCAAATGTCGGACCACCCGGGGATGAGCACGATTCACGCCGACGACCCAAAGAACGCCGTGCGGACGCTTTGTCTTCTGGCGGCGATTGACAACAACCCGCCGGTGCGGGCACAGGACACAAAGGAGTTGATTGCCGCGGCGGTGGACCTGTTCATCCAGATCGGCATAGACCCCTGGGGGGTGCGGCGGATTGTGCGGATCGGCCAGGTTGCACCGGATTTGAAGGCGGGAGAAGTCTGGATTGACAACATCTGGTTGTACCGTCCGGATCGCTCCACCCGCGAGCAGCCGGTATGGGAGCAGGTGGGGGAACTCACCCGCTCCCGGACGATTGCGTAGGAGGCCGGGATGAACCTGAATCTGCCGGAAATCCCGGCCTGGCTGGTGGCCGGGCTGGGAGGAATCTGGGCGGCGCTGGTCCTGTGGCAGTTATTTGGCCGCAAGGTCATTGACACATCCCGCGACCGGGCCCGGATGGCCCGGGTGACCGGTACGGGCGAAGAGGTATCGGTGGCTCCGACCGGCGGTCTGGCGGCGGAACTGGAACAGGCCGGGCTGGATATGTCCCCGGCCATGTTCAACGCGCTCCGCCTGGCCGGGGTGGTGGCGGGGCCGGTGCTGACCGCGGCACTGGGCCTGCCCCCTCTTCTGGGCATCGGAC
>JAGHZG010000327.1 GCA_017743275.1 Chloroflexota bacterium
CCCCCGCCCCCTTGCAATCTTGCAATCTTGCAATCTTGCTCTTATGCCTGCCCCAGGGCTTCCCGCAGGAGTTGCGGGGCCCGGCGGAGCGCCTCATCCAGACGGCGGGCGTCTTTGCCCCCCGCCTGGGCCAGGGTGGGCCGTCCACCACCGCCGCCACCCACCACCTGGGCGATCCCGCGCACCAGTTTCACCGCGTCCACTCCCTGACGGGTCAGGTCCTGGGTGACCGCCGCCACGAAGGCCGGGCGCCCTTCCAGAATCGCGCCCAGTACCACCACGCCGGAGCGGACCCGCTCCCGGTACCAGTCCGTCATCTCCCGCAACGTCTCTATATCCGGGACGTTCACCCGGGCCACCAGCAGGGGGACTCCGGCGACTTCCTGGACCTGGTCCAGCAGGTCCTCCAGTTGGTAGCGGGCCAGTTGCCGCTGGAGACGGGCAATCTCTTTGCGGGCCGTCTGGAGTTCATCCTGCAACTCCAGGACTTTGCGGTTCACCTCCTCTGGCGAGCAGAGGAGATGGGCCGCGACGGATTCCAGAGAGCGCATATGCTTCTGAATCCACTCCACCGCGCCCCGCCCGGTCACCGCCTCAATCCGGCGCACCCCCGCGCCGATGCCCTGCTCGGAGATGATGTAGAAGAAGCCAATCTCGCCGGTCTCGTCCACGTGGGTGCCGCCGCACAGTTCCTGGCTGAACGGCTCATCGGGCCAGCCGACGCGCAGCACCCGCACCACATCGCCGTATTTTTCGCCGAAGAGGGCAATAACACCCTCCGAGAGCGCCTCCCGATACGGTTTATACTCAGAGATGACCGGATAGTTGGCCAGGATGGCCTCGTTGACCCCGCGCACAACCCGGTCAATCTCATCCTGGGTGAGCATGGCACCGTGGGTGAAGTCAAAGCGCAACCGGTCTGGGGCGACCAGGGACCCCGCCTGCTGGACGTGTTCGCCCAGCACGTAGCGGAGTTCGTTGTGGAGCAAGTGGGTGGCGGTGTGGTTACGGGCGATGTCCATGCGCCGCTCGTAGTCCACCAATGCCCAGGCCTGTTCGCCGACACGCGGAGTACCCCGGATGACCTCGCCGACATGGACGATGAGGCCGGGGACGGGCCGCCGCATATCGTCCACGCGGATTTCCCAGACCGGCTCCTCGGCCTCCGGGCTGGGAAACGCGGCGATGTAGCCGGTATCGGAGACCTGCCCGCCCGACTCCACATAGAAACAGGTCTCGGAAAGGACGACTTCCACTTTGTCGCCGGCGCGGGCGGCCTGGACGGGCTTGCCGTCCCGCAGGATGGCCGCGACGGTCGTTTCCAGTTCCGTCGCCTCATAAGGATCGTGCAGGACGCCTTCTGGACCCAGCAGGCCCTTCTTCTGCAGACTCTCCAGCAGGTCCCGGTAGACGCGCAAACTCTCCTCGTCTATCTCCTCAAACATCTCCGCCGCCCGCGCGCGGGCCCGTTGCTCCTCCATCGCGGCGTGGAATCCGGCCTCGTCCACCGCCAGACCGTGCTCCTCCGCGACGTCCCGGATAATCTCCATGGGGATGCCGAAGGTGTCGTAGAGGCGGAAGGCGTCCCGACCGGGGATGATCCGGTCCCGGCGCTCCCGCACGGCGGCAATCACTTCGTCCAGGCGGGCCAGTCCCGCATCCAGCGTCTTCAGGAAGCGCAACTCCTCCTGGCGGATAGTGGTGAGGATGAACTCCCGCCGCTTTTCCAGTTCGGGGAAGACGTGGCTCATCCGCTCAATGACCACCTTCGCCACTTCGTCCATGAAGGGGCGGGTGAAGCCGATCTTGCGCCCAAACCGGACCGCCCGGCGGAGAATCATCCGCAGGACGTAGTTGCGGCCCTCGTTGCCCGGAAGCACCCCGTCGCCGATGAGGAAGGTGACGGCGCGGGCGTGGTCGGCGATGACCCGGTAGCCGACGATGTGCCGCTCCCGCTCCTCGTCGGTGTGGCCCAGGAGTTGCTGGACCCGGTCCATAATCGGGGTGAAGAGGTCCGTCTTGTAGTTGGAGTCCACGCCCTGCAGGACGGCGACGAGTCGCTCCAGACCGGCGCCGGTATCCACGTGTTTGGCCGGCAGGGGCTCCAGCGTCCCGTCCTCTTTCCGGTTGTACTGGATGAAGACCAGGTTCCAGAGTTCAATGTACCGCCCGCAGTCCCGGTTGACGCCGCAGACGTGGGTCGGGTTGTCCTTTTTGGAGCAGAACTCCGGCCCCCGGTCGTAGTGGATTTCGCTGCAGGGGCCGCAGGGGCCGGTGTCGCCCATTTCCCAGAAGTTATCTTTGCGGCCGAAGAAGAGGATGTGGGACGGGTCAATGTCGGTCTCGGAGCGCCAGTACCCGGCGGCCTCGTCGTCGCGCGGGAGTTCGCCCCGCTCGTCCTCAAAGCAGGTGGCCCAGAGCCGCTCTTTGGGCAGGCCCCAGACCTGGGTGAGGAGTTCCCACGCCCAGGCAATGGCCTCTTTCTTGTAGTAGTCGCCGAAGGACCAGTTGCCCAGCATCTCAAAGAAGGTGTGGTGGTACGTATCCCGCCCCACGTCCTCCAGGTCGGCGTGCTTGCCGGAGACGCGCAGGCACTTCTGGGTGTCGGCGGCCCGCTTGTACGGACGGGTGCCGATGCCCAGGAAGACGTCCTTGAACTGGTTCATCCCGGCGTTGGTGAAGAGCAGGGACGGGTCGTCCACCGGCACCAGGCTGGAACTGGGGACAATGGTATGGCCCCGGGCGGCGAAGAAATCCAGAAAACTCTGTCGTACCTCGTCGCTGGTCCACTTTTTCTTGCTCATGGGCGCTCCTCTCATCTGCATTGTGACGCGTATTGTAGTCTAAAGGGGGGAAACTGTCAACTTTAAGACGTGAGACGTGAGACGTGAAACGTGAAACGTGAAACGTGAGAAGTGAGGAGGGGTGGGAACTCTGCGACTGATTCCAGCGTCTATAAGAAATAGAACAAGAACACGGAGGGACACGGGCTGCCCTGTATCTTGCATCTTGCATCTTGCATCTTGCATCCTGCATCCTGTAGACAACCTGGCCCATTCGTGGTATACTGCAATTGCCCCTCACGTTTCACTTTTCACGTTTTACTTTTCACGTTTTACTTTTCACGCTTCACGCCCTGCGAAAGGAGTTGCGATGAGTCGCAAACGATTCTGGACCCTACCACTGATCGTCATCCTGCTCATCAGCATGGTCATTTCC
>JAGHZG010000328.1 GCA_017743275.1 Chloroflexota bacterium
CCACGTCGGCGGCAGCGCCGGAGTGAAGGGCGGAGTGGCCGTCGGCGTCGGCGAGGCCCGGCTCATCCGGGCCGTGCCCCCGGAAGGCGGGAACGGGTTGAAGGGCACATACGGGTTGATCAGGATAACCAGGTAGACCAGCACCAGCAACCCCGTCAACCCCAGCAGAAGCACGCTGAGCAGGTTGAAGATCGCAGCCCCCTTCCTCACGCTTCACGCCTCACGTTTCACACTTCACGCTTCACGTTTCACGCTTCACGCTTCACGTTTCACGTTTCACGTTTCACGTTTCACGTACTGCGCATTCCATCAATCTCCCACAAACCTCTCAATCACCGCCTGCTTCCACAGACTCTCCAGCCATGCCTGGACGGCCCGGTCCTGCAGCAACTGGCGATGCTCCGGGCTGATGGCCTCGTCTTGCTTCCGCTCCAGAGTCTGGACGACGTGGAAGCCGAACCGGCTCTGAACGACCGGGCCAACCTGCCCGGCCTGCAGGCTGAAAGCGACCTCTTCCACCTCCGGCGCCAGCAGGACGCCGCGCGGGAACCAGCCCAGGTCGCCCCCGGCATCGCGGGTGCTCCCGTCCTGCGAGTAGGTCCGGGCCAGTTGGGCGAAGTCCGCCCCGGCCCGAATCTGGTTCAGGATGGCCTCCGCCCGCTCCCGGGTGTCCACCAGGATATGGCGGGCATGGACCTGCTCGGCCCGTTCAGGCACCGTCGCCTGAACCCGTTCCAGCACCCGGGCCCGCAACAGTTCCGCCCGCAACTGCACCTGCAGGTCCGAAAGGGTCATCCCGCTCCGCTCCAGCCGCTCCCGGAACGGTTCCTCGCCCCCGGTGTCCTGGACCATCTGGTCTATGGCCGCCTGGACCTCCTCCGGGTTCACGCCGATGCCCATCCCGGCAGCGGCCTGCTCTATGAGCACCTGTTCTATCATCCAGTCCAGAATCTGTGCCCGCATCTGCAGGAGACGCTGCTGCCCTTCGGGACTGGAGATGTCCACCCCCGACGCGGCCAGGGCATCCTGGTACTGGGCCACCTGCCGCTCGTAGTCCACCAGGTATATGGGCTGACCGTTGACCCGCGCGGCCAGGGGACGGTCCGGCGTGGGAGCGGCCGGAACAGTGGGCGGGGCACCCGCTGGAGTAGGAGACGGGCCGACTGGCGCCGTGAGCGGGGGCATCGCACAGGCAGAAACTCCGGAGACCAGAAGTGCCAGCACAAAAACCATCTGGCAGGTGTTTCTCATTGTGTCTCCTCCTGCTGGTAGCAGTAGCGGACAACGAGGAATTATACCTGGAATTGGGAAATTGGGAAGTGAGCGGTAGAGTGCGGGATTGGGAAACGGGGAAAGACGTGCCGGGGTAACGATTCAGCGAAATCGTCCTCCCTGGACCCTGCGTGCCGGGTGTCGGCCTTCGCCGACATCCGTCCACGGGCATCCCATAAAGAGAGGTCGGCGAAGGCCGATCGAAGGCCTGCGGCCCAGGAAGGGTGACTTCAGCAGCGCCGAATAGTTACGCCGGGTTGACGGTTGGGGCCGATGGTGTTACAATTGTACTGGCACAAATGATACAACCGGGAAGTTTTACGGCTCAACTCAACGGTTTGCTCTCAGGCCTGCTCACCGTGGGCCTGATCCTCGCTCTGGCCCTCTCCGCCTGCGGACGGGCCTCTTCGCCTGCCGTTCCGGCGCCCGCCGACCCGATTCTGATTCTGGCCACCGCCACCGGCCCTCAGGACGCGGGATTGCTGGACGTGTTGATCCCGATTTTTGAGAAGCAGACGGGTTACAGAGTCAAGACCGTTGCCGTTGGCACCGGCGCCGCCCTCCAGATGGCCCGGAACGGAAACGCCGACGTTCTGCTGACGCACGCTCCGTCGGCCGAGAGAGTATTGATGAGAGAGGGGTGGGGGAGAGACCGGCTCCTGGTGATGCGCAATGACTATGTGATTGTCGGCCCGACGGCGGACCCGGCGGGCATCCGGGGCATGCCCTGTGCAGCGGACGCTTTTCGGCGGATCGCTGCGGCCCGGGCAACCTTCATCAGCCGGGGCGACGACTCCGGCACCCATCAGACCGAGCGCCAGTTGTGGGCCAGCATCGGCCTGAACCCCGATGGGCAGGCCTGGTACCTGGAGAGCGGGCAGGGGATGGGCGCTACCCTCGCCATCGCTTCCGCGAAGAGCGCCTACACCCTGACCGACCTGAGCACCTATCTGGTCGGCCGGCCCCATCTGCAACTGGAGGTCCTGGTTGAGGGTGACCCCGTCCTTCTGAATGTCTATCACGTGATCACGGTTAACCCGGAGAGGTGGCCTGGGGTCAACTACACGGGTGCGCGGGCCTTTGCCCGCTTCCTGGTGGACCCTGCCACACAGGAGATCATCGGACGATTCGGGGTAGATCAGTTCGGGCAACCGCTTTTCTACCCTGAGGCCGGCAAAACCGAAGCGGAGTTGGGCGTACCATGAGTCTGATCAGGGAAGGCGTCCTGGACGCGATCCGATTGCTGATGGGAGACGACCCGGAGGTCTGGCGGATTACCCTGCTCTCCCTACGGGTCTCCGGCCTGGCGACTCTCATCAGCCTGCTGATTGGCCTGCCCCTGGGCACCATCCTGGCCCTGGGGAAGTTCCCCGGCCGTTCGTTCCTCCTCAGCCTGATCAACACCGGAATGGCTCTCCCGCCCGTCGTGGTCGGGCTGGTCGTCTCCATTCTCCTCTGGCGGAGCGGGCCCCTGGGCTCGTTGGGCCTGATCTACACCCCTGCTGCCATCATCGTCGCCCAGACCATCATCGCTGCGCCGGTGGTGACAGGACTTACGGCCGTGGCAATGCAGCAACTGGATCCCCGCCTGCGCCTGCAACTGCTGGGGCTGGGGGCCTCCCGCCTCCAGATGGTCCTGACCCTGTGGTGGGAAGCACGTCTGCTGCTGTTGGCCGCGCTGATGGCCGGCTTCGGCTCCGTCATCTCCGAAGTGGGCGCATCCATGATGGTGGGAGGCAACATCCGGGGGCAGACGCGCGTCCTGACGACAGCGATTGTCCTGGAGACGGGCCGGGGCCAGTTCGCGCGGGCCATTGCCCTGAGCGTCCTGCTCCTGGCCCTGACGTACATAGTCAACCTGGCCCTCACCTGGATTCAGCAGCGAGGAGCCCGGCGGTGATTCCTCATCGCAGAGTAACTGTTCAGTCTCACCCCTCCCCCAGCGG
>JAGHZG010000329.1 GCA_017743275.1 Chloroflexota bacterium
TCCCCACACGCCCCAGACCATCACCCCAATCCCCAACAGGGCCAGCAGGTACGGCAGGACACGGTGAGCCGGGATGGACCTTCCCAGACGGACCCCGGCCATCATGCCGACGGCCAGGGCCAGGAAGAGAGGCGCGGTGTTCAGGATGAGGCGCGGGTTGCCGAAAACCGTATAGCCGACGTACGCGCCGACCATAAAGAGGATACCGTGGGCAAAGTTCAGCACGTCCATCAGCCCGAAGATGAGGGAGAGCCCCGCGCCCAGCAGGAAGTAGAGGGCGGCCAGGGTCAGGCCGGAGAGGAGCGCGGCTGTCGCCTTCTGTGGGCCGAAGGCGGCGTAGCCCAGGGCAATCAGCGCACCGACGATGAGGACAAAGGCAATTGTGGCCCGGTAGCGTTTCATCCTCTTCTCCTGCTATATCACGGCTCCCAGGTAGCGGCGAATGACCTCCGGCTCCTTCAGCAGGTCGGCCATAGCCCCGCTGCGGACCGTGCGGCCGTCGTCTATCATGGAGTACCGGTCGGCCAGACGGCTGGTCATCTGGAAGTTCTGGTCCACCAGCAGGACGGTCACCTCGGCGGAGAGGCGCCGGATGGCCTCCATCAGTTCCTGGATCAGGATGGGCGCCAGTCCCTCGCTGGGCTCGTCTATCAGCAGGATGCGGTTATCGGGGACCAGGGCGCGGGCGATGGCCAGCATTTGCTGCTGCCCGCCGGAGAGGTGACCGGCGGGCAGGCGGGCCAGTCGCTTCAGGTCCGGGAAGAGGGTGAAAATGAAGTCGGCCCGCTTCTTCAGGTCTCCCCTTCGCCGCTCAGCGATGCGGAGGTTCTCCTCCACGGTGAGGTTGGTGAAGATGGCCCGGTGCTCCGGGACGTAGCCGATGCCCATAGACGCAATCTCGTAGGCCGGGCGGCCCTGAATCTCCTCCCCGGCGAAGATGACCTTGCCCGTGCGCGGCGGGGTCAACCCCAGGATGGATTTAAGGGTGGTCGTTTTACCGGCGCCGTTGCGGCCCAGCAGCGCGGTGATGCTCCCCTCCGGCACCTCCAGCGAGACGCCCTGCAGGATGTGGAACTGGCCGATAAAGGTGTGGATGTCCTGAACTTCCAGAAGTGCCATAGCGTGCTCCGTCGTCAACAGGCCTGGCGGCCTGCGCTACATTACAGGAGTTACGCGGTGGTTCTTTCTTGCCACGAATTGCACGAATTTGCACGAATTAGAATAAAAAATTCGTGTCAATTCGTGAAATTCGTGGCTCTTTACAATTCGCCCAGATAGGCCCGCTGGACCTGCTCGTTGGCGGAGATTTCCGCCGGAGTCCCTTCCGCCAGCACGCGCCCCTGGTGCATCACGGTGATGCGGTCGGAAAGGTTCATCACCACGTCCATTTTGTGCTCCACCAGCAGGATGGTGCGGCCCCCCTCCTCCCGCAGACCGCGGATCAGGTCCATCAGCGCCGGAATTTCGCCTGAGACCATCCCGGCCGTCGGCTCGTCCAGCAGGAGGACATCGGGCTCCGTCGCCAGCAGAAGGGCGATTTCCAGTTTTCGCTGGTCGCCGTGCGGGAGCGCGCGGGCCAGGAAGTGCTCCCGTCCGGTCAGGCCGACCTGGTGGATAATCGCCATGGCCCGTTCCTCGTACTGCCGGTACCGTCTGTAGTGGGCCCAGAAACGGAGGCTGTGGCGACCGCGCGCTTGTGCGGCCAGCCGGACGCTTTCCAGTACCGTCAGGTTCGGGAAGAGGTTGGTGATCTGGAACGACCGTCCGATTCCCCGACGGGCAATCTGGTGGGGCGGCAGGCCGGTGATCTCCCGTCCCCGCAGGAAGACCTGTCCGGAGGTGGGCGGGAGAACACCGCTGATCAGGTTGAAGAGCGTGGTCTTTCCGGCGCCGTTGGGGCCGATGATGGCGTGCAGTTCCCCCTCCCGCACTCGCAGGGAGACGTCGGCCACGGCGACCAGGCCATCAAACTCTTTCCGGAGGTTCCGGGTCTCCAGGACGATTCGGGGCTCCATGAGTTCTCCCTGGAGGTGACTGTCACCCTTTCAGGTGACAGTCACCTCCGCAGTGGTTACGGGCAGCGGTCCTTGTACTGGTCCGGCAGCAGGCAGGGGGGCGCCGCCTCCTCCGGAGCAAACTCGCGGATCAACTCCACGAACTTGAACTCCGGATCGGTGACGTTGGTCAGGCGGACGTAGAAGAGCGGGTAGAGGCAGACGTGGTCGTAGGGCCGGATGATGTACTTGCCGTTGGGGCCGTCAAAGGAGAAGTTGTCCTCGTAGACTTTGATGAGCGCGTCCGCACTGGCGTCCCCGTTGGTCCGCTTCAGCCCCTCCACTGCCATAATCGCTGCCGCCATTCCGCCCGCGGTGAAGAGGTCGGGCGGGGTGCCGTATTTCTCCTTGTGATGCTGGACCAGCCAGTCGTTGACCGGGTTCTTGGGCAGGGTGTAGTGGTAGACGACGATGCCGGTGGAGCCGATGGCGTCGGCGTAGCCCGCCGCCAGGGTCTGGTTATCGCCGATGCCGGTGCCGACAATCATCTCGTCAAAGACGCCCAGTTCCTGCATCTGCTTGAAGAGGGGGACGAAGCCCGCACCGGCCCAGGTGATGATGAGCACCTCCGCCTTGGAATCCAGCACCTGCTGGAGATAGGGGGTGAAATCGGTGGTGTCAAAGGGGATGAAGATGGCGCCGCACCCCTGGGGCGTATCGTTGACAGGGAACGTGCCGCCGCCCGCCTTCACCACCGCGTAGAAGCCGCAGGCGGAGCCCCAGCCGAAGGCGTAGTCCGGGGCAATCTGGACGAAGGTCTTCCCCAGACCCAGCAGTCCCTGGCCCATCACGATGGCGTCCTGGTAGTTGGTGCGGCTGGTGCGGAAGGTGTATGGGTTGAAGTTCTTGCCGGTGATGTCGTTGGCGGCGGCAGGCTCGGCGATGAGGATGATCTTGTTCTCCATCGCCACCTGCTGCACAGCCATAGTGGCGCCGGAACTGGGCGCGCCGACCAGGAGATGGACGCCCTCGGCCTCAATCAGTTCCCGTGCCAGGCTGACGGCCTTCTCCGGGTCGCTGGCGGTGTCCTTGATGATGACCTGGATGGGGCGTTCGGCGACCTCCAGGGTACCGCCGGTGGCATATTCCAGCCCCAGTTCAAACCCGCGCTCCAGCATCGGGCCGTAGATGGCCTGTCTCTTATACACATCTCCGAGCCCACG
>JAGHZG010000330.1 GCA_017743275.1 Chloroflexota bacterium
GGGACCGGCTCCATCACCTGCCGGGGCAACTCTCCGGCGGGGAACAGCAGCGCGTTGCCATCGCCCGGGCCCTCATCAACACCCCGAAAGTCATCCTGGCCGACGAGCCCACAGGGAACCTGGATAGCCGGGCCGGCACCGAGATTGTCGCTCTCCTGCGGCAACTGAACCGGGAGCGGGGGGTGACAGTTCTCGTGGCGACCCACAACGAGGCCGTTGCCCAGGCCGCAGACCGGACGATTCGCCTGCGGGACGGGCGGGTGGTATAGGTTGGCGTAACGCAGGCCTGATGGCCTGCGCTGCGTTCTACTCCCCCACCGGCAGGGCCACGTAGAACGTGCTCCCCTGTCCCTCTGTGCTCTCCGCCCAGATGCGCCCGCCGTGGGCCAGGACGATGTGCCTGGCGATGGCCAGGCCCAGCCCCGCGCCGCCTGACCGGCTCCCCCGGGGCTTGTAGAACCGCTCAAAGATGCGGGACAGGTCCTCCGGGGCAATCCCCACCCCGGTATCCCGCACCGAGATGACCACCTCGTCCCCCACCCGTTCGGCCCGCACCGTCACTCCACCGGACGGGGTGAACTGAATGGCATTGTGGACCAGATTGGCAACCGTTCGCCGCATCCCGTCCACATCCACCAGAATCTGAGGCAAATCCGGGGCCAGGTGGACAGTCAGCGTCAGCCCGGCCCGCTCCGCCAGCGGGCGCAGGTCCTCCACCGGTGGCCCGACCACCTCCGCCACCGCCACCTGCGCCATCTGCAGGGGCATCCGCCCCGCCTCTATGCGCGCCAGTTCCAGCAGTTCCCCCACCAGCCGATCCAGCCGGTTCACCTCCCCCTCCATCCGCTCCAGGAACCGACGGGCCGCCTGAGGGTCCTCCAGCGCTCCCTCCCGCAGCGTCTCCACCAGGGCCTTCAGCGTCGCCAGAGGCGTCCGCAGTTCATGGGACACATTGGCCACAAAGTCCCGCCGCACCGTCTCCAACTCCCGGACGCGCGTCAGGTCCTGCAGGAGCACCAGCGCCGCGCCCTCCTCCCCCTCCAGCGGCGTGACGACGGCGTGGAAGACGGGCCGACGGGGTCCCATCTCTATCAGGCCGACCCCCTCCTGTCCGCGCTCCCGGCTCTCCTCCCATAGCCCCACCAGGCGGTGGTCCCAGGCGATCTGGATGAAGGAACGGCCCAGCGCTTCCTGGGGGGAGACACCCAGCATTCGGGCGGCAGCAGGGTTGATCAGGCGCACTCGTCCCTCTCCGTCGGTGATCAGGACGCCGTCGGTCATCCGTTCCAGCAGGCCCGAGAGGCGCGCCTGCTCCTCCTGAAAGGCCCGGATGGTCTCCCGCAGGCGGTCCGCCATCCGGTTGTAGGCACGGGCCAGGTCGCCCAGTTCGTCGTCGGTTCGGGGAAGGACGCGCGCGTCCAGGTCACCCGCGGCCAGCCGCCCCAGCGCGTCGGAAAGGTCGCCAATCGCCCCGATGGTGGGGGCCAGCCGGAGGAAGACGATAAGTCCGACCAGGCCCAGAAAGAGGACGGCCATCAGCCCGACCGTCCGCTGAAGGCGGGCCACGTTCGCCTGGACCTGCCGGAGGGGCAGGGCCACCCGCGCGATGCCCACGACGCGCCCACCGGCCTCCACCGGCACCGCCATATACATCATCTCGTAGCCCACGGTATGGCTGAAGCGGATACTGGTCCCCCGACCTTCTGCCAGGGCCTGCTGGACCTCGGGGCGGTCAAGGTAGTTCTCCATGGGCATCCGGTCCTCGTGGGACTCCCCCCACACGATGCCGTCGGGCCCGATGAGGGTGACGCGGACGTCCAGCAGGGACGCGTAGCGGCGAGCCTCCGCGTCCAGAAACCCCTCGGGCGGGCCGGAGGCCATCGCAGAGGCCAGCGCGTCCCCGATGAGGCGGGCCTCCACGGCCAACTGCTCCTCCAGATGGGCCAGGTAGGTGCGGCGGACCATCGCGGAGAGGCCCAGGGCCAGGACGACCATCGCCAGCAGGATGACCAGTTCCACCAGGGCCAGCAATCGCCAGCGGAGACTGCGGAATCGTTTCATCTTATTATTACCCCTCAAACCGGTACCCAATACCCCGGACGGTCACGATGCGGATGGGGTTGGCGGGGTCGTCCTCCAGTTTCTCCCGCAGCCAGCGGATGTGAACGTCCACGGTGCGGCTGCCACCGATGAAATCCCATCCCCAGACCCGCTCCAGGATCAGGTCGCGGGAGAGGACCATCCCCCGGTGGCGGGCCAAGAAGAGGAGCAGGTCATACTCTTTCGGCTTCAAGGAGACCTCTTCTCCTCGCAAATAGACCCTCCGGCTGGCAGTATCTATGATCAGGTCGCCGAAGGCCAGCCGTTCCCACCTCTCAGCCCTCTCGGTGGCCAGTTCCTCCCGCAGCATCCGCTCCCGGCGCAGGAGGGCCCGGACCCGCGCCAGGAGTTCCCGCATACTGAAGGGTTTGGTCACGTAGTCGTCCGCCCCCACCTCCAGCCCGACAACCTTATCTACCTCGTCGGTGCGGGCGGTGAGCATCAGGATGGGGACGGTCGTCTCCCGCCGCAGGATCCGGCAGACCTCAAAGCCGTCTATGCCGGGGAGCATAACGTCCAGGATGACCAGGTCCGGGCGCTCCCGACGGGCCACCTCCACGGCCTGCCAGCCGTCGGCAGCCGTCACGACCCGGTAGCCCTCCCGCTTCAGGTTGTACTCCAGCGTCTCCAGGAGGACCGGTTCGTCCTCTACGACCAGGATGGTGTCCATCGTGAAACGTGAAACGTGAAGCGTGAAACGTGAAACGCGAAACGCGGGTTTAAATCAACCTTACGCGCTCTTCAGTGAGGGAGCGGGCCTCTTCCAGCGCGGTCGGGCGGATGGTGATGGGGAAGCGTCCGTGCAGGGGGCTCAGCCGGGCCCCCAGGGCGCTGGCCCCCCAGAAGAGCCAGGCCAGCGGCCGCACAAATCCGGTCAGGTTCACCGCCCGCCGGACCTCCGTCAGCGTCTCCTCGTCCCACCCGCCGAAGAGGGCATAGAAGAAGGCAAAGAGCGGGAAGGAGGGGAGGATGCCGATGAAGAAGATGAGCACACTGGTGATCTGATCGCCCTGCCAGATGAGGCCGGTGAGCCAGCGCAAGACCAGGTAGTGGGCCGTCCCTGCCAGAAGCGGCGCCCCCAGCGACTGCCAGAAGTAGAACCGCTGGGGG
>JAGHZG010000331.1 GCA_017743275.1 Chloroflexota bacterium
GTTCATCCGTGTACTATTGAATGGGACACGGATGGGCACGGATAGCACGGATTTTCACGGATGCTTACCCGTGTCCATCCGTCCAAACCCGCGTTCATCCGTGTGCTATGGAATGGGACACGGATGCACACGGATGGATACGGATGAGCACGGATTGAACCCTTTAGCGCAGGCCGCGAGGCCTGCGTGCAGGCGAACAACCCACGCTCTTTCCATAAAGGTAGTGAGATGAAAGCCCGAATCACGGTTTTGCCAGGTGATGGCATCGGCCCCGAAGTCGTCGCGGCCGCGTTGCGGGTGCTGCAGCGGGTCGCCGAAGTCTACGGTCACCAGTTTGAGTTTCAAGAAGGGCTGATCGGCGGCATCGCCATAGACCAGACCGGAGACCCGCTGCCGGAAGAGACGCTGGCCCTCTGCCGGGCCAGTGATGCGATCCTGCTGGGCGCGGTGGGGGGCCCCCGGTGGGATGACCCGTCGGCCCCGATTCGCCCGGAGCAGGGCCTGCTGAGATTGCGCAAGGAACTGAACCTCTTCGCCAATCTCCGGCCTGTGAAACTCTACCGCCCCCTGCTGGATGCGTCTCCGCTCAAGCCGGACATTGTGGCCGGGGTAGACCTCCTGGTGGTTCGGGAGTTGACCGGAGGCATCTATTTCGGCCCTCGGGGACGGGAGGGGAACCGGGCCTACGATACGGCGGTGTATACCGTTGAAGAGATAGAACGGGTCCTCCACGTGGCGTTTCGGTTGAGCCGTCAGCGGCGCCGCAAGGTGACTTCGGTGGACAAGGCGAACGTCCTGACCACTTCCCGCCTGTGGCGGGAGACGGCCATCGCGGTGGGACGGATGTATCCCGATGTGGAACTGGAGCATCTGCTGGTGGACGCCTGTGCGATGATGCTCATGCTGCGCCCGACCCACTTTGATGTGGTGGTGACCGAGAATATGTTTGGGGACATCCTCACCGACGAAGCGGCTGTGCTGGCCGGCTCCATCGGCATGTTGCCTTCCGCGTCGCTGGGGGAGGACGGCCCCGGCCTCTACGAGCCCATCCACGGCTCTGCCCCGGCCCTGGCTGGCCGGGATGTGGCCAATCCCCTCGCCACCATCCTCAGCGTCGCGATGCTCCTGCGCCACTCCCTGGGCCTGGAGACGGAAGCCGCGGCGGTGGAGCAGGCCGTCGCGGCCGTCCTGGAAGAGGGGTACCGCACTCAGGACATCGCTCAGCCCGGGACCCGGGTGGTGGGCACCCGGGAGATGGGCGAGAAAGTCGTCCAGAAAATCGCAGCAGTGGGCAAATCCGTTCACGAGGGGGGATAACAATGGACACCGGGCCCGTGCAACTCATCCTTTATGATACGACATTGCGAGATGGAGCCCAGCAGGAAGGGATTTCCTATTCTCTGGCGGACAAACTCCGCATCACGCGCAAACTGGATGAGATCGGGATTCACTATATTGAAGGGGGATGGCCGGGCTCCAATCCGAAAGACACGGAGTTTTTCGCCGAGGCCCGCAAACTGCGCCTGACCCATGCCACCCTGGCGGCGTTCGGGAGCACCCGGCGCGCGGGCATCCCGGTGAACGAGGATCCGCAGATTCGCTCCCTGCTGGGGGCGGAGACCCGGACGGTGACCCTCTTTGGCAAGAGTTGGGACCTGCACGTCCTGCGGGTGTTGGAGACGACCCTGGACGAAAACCTGCGCATGATCGCCGAAACCGTGGGCTATTTGAAGGCGCAGGGACGGGAAGTGATCTACGATGCGGAGCACTTCTTTGACGGATACAAAGCGAACCGCTCCTATGCGCTGGAGACGTTGCGGGCCGCGCAGGAGGCGGGCGCCGATTGCATCGTTCTCTGCGATACCAACGGGGGGTCTCTTCCTGAGGAAATCCACAGAATCGTGGCGGATGTCCGGCAAAGCATCACCGTCCCGTTGGGAATTCACGCCCATAACGACGGCGAACTGGCGGTGGCCAACTCTCTGGCCGCGGTCCGGGCGGGAGTGGTCCACATTCAGGGAACCATAAACGGTTTCGGAGAACGGTGCGGGAACGCCAACCTCTGTTCCCTGATCCCAACCCTGCAATTGAAAATGGGGTATCGGTGCATCACCGACCAGCAGTTGCGGCGTCTGGCGAGCGTTTCCCGGTATGTGAGCGAAATCGCGAATATGCCGCCGGACCCCCGCCTTCCGTATGTGGGGCGGAGTGCTTTCACCCATAAGGGCGGCGTTCACGTCCACGCCTGGCAGAAGTGCCCGGAGAGTTACCAGCATATAGACCCGGCATGGGTGGGAAATCTGGCCCGCACGGTGGTTTCCGAACTCTCCGGTAGGGCCAACATCCTGGAGAAGGCACGGGAATTTGGCGTGGAGATCAACGCCGAGGAGGTGCCGGCGATCCTGCAGCGGGTGAAGGAATTGGAGAAGGTGGGGTTTCAGTTTGACGGGGCAGAGGCTTCGTTAGAATTGCTTCTCCGACGCGCCCGGCCAGACTACTGGCCGCCCTTTGAGTTGATTGATTTCCACGTTCTGGTGGAGAATCGGAAGGGGCGGGGGATCATTGCGGAGGCTACCGTGAAGGTACGGGTGAAAGGGGAGGTAATGCACACGGCAGCCGAAGGGAACGGTCCGGTCCACGCGCTGGACCTGGCGTTGCGCAAGGCGCTGGTGCCCTTCTACCCCCCTCTGGCGGAGGTGCACCTGACCGACTACAAAGTGCGCATTCTGAACGGGGGAGCGGGCACAGCAGCCATTGTGCGCGTGCTGATAGAGTCGGCGCGAGGGGAGCGGGTGTGGAGCACGGTGGGCTCTTCCACCAACATTATTGAGGCCAGCTGGCAGGCCCTGGCCGACAGTATGGAGTACGCCCTCTTTCTTCAGGATCCTCGCGAACTCACCACCGGTGGGTAAAAAATGGGCCCGGCACTTCTGGAAGTGCCGGGCCCGTTCCCCCCACTGGAGTAAAGAACGGTTGCCAGGCAGGCTTCCAGGAGGAATCCTCCCAACGGCGTAATACCAATTGCGTTTGTTTCGGCCAGCGCCCATCGCCCGGACGTAAACGTCCGGGCTCATTATGCAAAGCCCTTCGGGCTATTTTTAGCCCCCGAAGGGGGCTTTGCAGATTGAGCCCGACGGTTTACCGTCGGGCGAGGAATGGCCGTAATAAACAAGTTGGTATAAAGGCCTGCGGCCCAAGAAAGTGACTTC
>JAGHZG010000332.1 GCA_017743275.1 Chloroflexota bacterium
ATGTGTATAAGAGACAGGGTCAGCACCATCCCCAGTTCTCGCACGGGAAACCCCAGGCGGGCCAGCGGCGAAAGCATCGCCTCCAGCCCGTGGGTCAACTGCAGCGGCGACGTGGTGTAGGTGAGCAGTGCGGCGACCACGGCCAGCAGGCAGAGGCGATAGACCTGCAGAGCGCCCGCCAGTACCCCCTCCAGCGTGACGGTCACGCCGCCCAGCGCGATGAGCGGACGGCCCGGGGTGGTGAAAAAGTAGAAGAAAAACATGAAGAGGCCGAGCCAGAAGACGGTGCGCAGGGTGCCCAACAGGGCCCGCCACGGGGCGCGGGAAATAATGGTCGCCGCGCCGACCAGTCCCACCGTCAGCAGATGCCCGACGGGGTGGCGGGCGGCAAAAGGCAAAACCATCAGCACCATCGCGGCCCCCATCTTCACCCGGGGGTCCAGCCGGTGCAGAGCCGTATCGGATGCGAAGTACATCCCTGGCAGCAGAAGGTTCATAATCTCTCACCACGAAGACTCGAAGAAAAATCAAAATGAATGATTAATAATACTTCGTGTCTTTGTGTCTTTGTGGTTAAAAAACCACCGCGCAATTTCGGAGACGACGTCTTCTATATCCAGCACGTCGGTGCGGACGGGCCATCCGGCGGCCCGCAGGGCCTCCAGCAGTGCCACGCCCGGGGGTGGGGAGAGGCCCGCTGCGCGCAACCGGTAGCCATCGCCCAGGACGGAGCGGGTAGGGCCGTCGGCCACGACCTGTCCGTTCGCCAGCAGGACCACCCGGTCCACCATACCGGCCATCTCGTCCAGGTGGTGGGAGACCAGGATGAGGGTGGCGCCGGTCTCTGCCTGCCAGGCCCGCAGGCGGGCCAGGATGTCTGCCCGCCCGCGCGGGTCCAGCCCGGCAGTGGGCTCATCCAGGATGAGGACGCGCGGTTTCAGGGCCAGGATGCCCGCCAGCGCCACCCGTCGCATCTCACCGCCGCTGAGGGCGAAGGGCTCCCGTTCGGCAAAGGAATCCGGGTCCAGCCCGACCATCTCCAGGGCCCAGCGGACCCGCCCGGCGATTTCGTCCGCATTGAGCCCCAGATGGCGGGGCCCAAAGGCCACCTCCCGGGAGACGGTCAGTTCAAACATCTGCGCTTCCGGGAACTGGAAGGCCAGGCCCACCTGGTGCCGTCGGGCACGGGCTTCGGGTGTGCGCGCGTGGGCCGGGACCCCGTCCAGCAGCACCTGCCCCGATGTGGGCGTCAGCAGGCCGGCGATGTGCTGGACCAGGGTGGACTTGCCGGAGCCGGTGGGGCCGGAGATGCCCACCCGCTTCCCCGGCCCGATCTCCAGGGTGATCCCCCGCAGGGCCACCCGTTCCGCCGGGGTCCCCCGGGCGTAGATGTGGGTCAGACTTTCTACCCGAATGTGCATGGGAGCGAAAGGCGCGAAAGGCACGAAAGACGCGAAAGGCACGAAAGGCACGAAAGACGCGAAAGGAGCGAAAGAAAGAGAAATTCTTCGTGCCCTTCGTGTCCTTCGTGGTTATATGTTCTGGAGCGCGGCAGCCAGGGCCTCCACGGTCAGCAGGCCGCGCGGGAGGGGGACCCCCTGTGCCCGCAGGCGACGGGCCACCTCCGCCGCGAAGGGCCGCCCCAGACCCAACCCCTCCACTTCCGGAGCCTCCAAGACCTCTTCCGGGGGGCCGTCCAGCACGATGCGGCCCCTGTCCATCACCAGCACCCGTTGGGCCAGCGCCGCCTCGTCCATAGACTGGGTGATCAGGATGACGGTCAACCCCAGTTCGGCGTTGAGGCGCCGGACCGTCTGCAGGACCTGGCGGCGTCCTTCGGCGTCCAGCATGGATGTCGGCTCGTCAAAGACGATGCAGTCGGGGCGGGTCGCCAGCGCGCCCGCGATGGCGACCCGCTGCTTCTGACCGCCGGAGAGCATGTGCGGCGGGTGGCGGCGGTAGTCGGTCATCTCGACCACTTCCAGTGCCTCGTCCACCCGCCGCCGGATTTCCGTCGGGGGGATGCCCAGATTCTCCGGCCCGAAGGCCACGTCCTCCTCCACCGTCCCTGCGACCAACTGGTTGTCGGGGTTCTGGAAGACCATGCCCACCCGCTGCCGGACCGCCTGGACGTGGCGCGGGTCGGAGGTGGAGAGACCGTCCACCCAGACCTCCCCGGCCGTCGGGAGGAGGAGCGCGTTGAAGTGACGGGCCAGGGTGGATTTTCCGGACCCGTTGGGCCCGATCAGAGCGACGAACTCCCCCCGATGGACCGTCAGGTCAATCCCCCGCAGGGCCGGGATGGAACGGCCGTCCTCGGCGGTGTAGACGTGTTCCAGGGCGCGGGTCTGGATGAACGGGATGCTCATCGGGAGGCGTGAAAAGTAAAACGTAAAACGTAAAACGTGAAACGTGAAACGGGATCAGTCGCGCAGGGCGGCGACGCGGCCTCTCCCCATAGCCCGCAGGACGGCGACGGTGGGGATGGTGACCACCAGCGCCAGGGCAATCTCAATGGGCACATTCATAGAGAAGACGGGCGCCAGCAGGGCCACGGGCAGGGTGCCCAGGAAGATGAGAATGCCCAGCACGCCGAAGGTATTGGTCAGGGTACCGACCAGTCCGGCGACGGCGGCGGCCAGGGCAGGCCAGCGTCGCAGGGGGCGGAAGGCGTAGTAGGCGGTGACGCCGATGAGCAGGCGGGGCAGGAAAGCCGCCGCCAGCGCCACCAGCAGGTTCCCCCCGGCGAAGGTGATGAAGGCGGTGCTGTAGAGGTACCAGGTGGAGACCGCCAGCACCAGCCCAACCAGTGCGCCGACGATGGGGCCGGAGAGGATGCCCGCGATGATGGCGGGCAGGTGCAGACTGGTGGCCGCCTCGCTGGGGTTGGGGACCGGGATCAGTCCCAACGGGGTGAAGGCCAGGACGATGGCCAGCGCGCCGAAGACGCCGGCCACGGCCAGATCGTGGGTGCTCAGACGCCCCCTGAGAGAACGGGTTTCAGGACTCATCGCGACCTCCTTAGGGTGAAAGGATACAAGGATGCAAGGATGCAAGGATACAAGGATACAAGGATACAAGGGGATACAGGGGGTGGGGAGGAGAGGCGATGAGCGGCAAAAGGGGGACACGATGGAGCCCCGTTGGGACAGGGTCCTTTCCTTTTGCCGTCTCGGTCGCCTCAGGCGATCCCAGCGGC
>JAGHZG010000333.1 GCA_017743275.1 Chloroflexota bacterium
AGATGTGTATAAGAGACAGCCTGCGGGCCGCGGGCTGGGGAGCCGCCGTAGCGACCGGGCTGGGCGACGCGCTGAAGGGCGCCGCAGCGGTCTGGGCCGCGCAAGCCCTGGGCACGCCGCCGCTGGCGCAGGCGCTGGCAGGCTTTGCCGCCGTGGTGGGCCATAACTACTCCCTCTTCCTGGGCCTGCGGGGCGGGGCCGGGACGGCGACCTCTGTCGGCGGGGCGATTGCCCTCTGGCCCGTGGGGGGCCTGCTGGCGGTCCCCGTCCTGCTGGCGGCCGCCCTCCTGACCCGCTACGCATCCGTCGGCTCTATATCGGTGGCCCTCTTCCTCCCTATGGCCTTCGCGGTGGGAGCCGCCCGGGAGGCTATCCCCTGGGCCTATGAGGCCCACGCGGTGCTCACCTCTGCCCTGACCCTCTGGGCCCTGCGGCCCAACATCCGCCGCCTGTGGCGGGGCGAGGAGCGGAGGATCCCCAAGTGGAACAAATCTCAACGCTGACACGACGGTCGGCGCAGGCCGACCGCTGGCCGAAGGCCCAGAAAGGACGACTTCAGTCGGCACAGTGGCCCAACATCCGCCGCCTCCTGCGCGGGGAGGAGAGGCGGATTCCCAAGTAGGACAGGTAAATCCTGGGCTACGATGGCCTGACGGTCGGCGCAGGCCGACCGGCCAAAGGCCCAGAAAGGACGACTTCAGTCGGCACAGTGACCCAACATCCGCCGCCGGGGACAGAGAGATTGAAATATGGACGAAACCGCCTCCGAACTGGAGGACCGGCTGAAGGGCCTGGTCCCCTACCTGCAGGAATTCCCCAATGTTCTGGCCATCTTCCTGTTCGGGTCGCAGACAGACGGATATGCTACCCCAGAGAGCGACATAGACTTGGGAGTGCTTTTTGCCCATGACCCGGACCTGGAGGAGGAACTGGACCTGGAAGCCGCGCTCTGTGACCTGCTGAAAACAGAGCAGGTGGACCTGGTCAACCTGAACCGGGCAGACCTTCTGTTGCGCCACCGCGCCATCAGTGGCCACCTGATCTACGAACGGGACGCAAAGCGGGTCTCTGATTTTATTGAAGAAACCATCCTGCGCTACATAGACTACGAACCGGACCTGCGAGCCTTCTATCGGGACTACGACCAGGCGCTGGAAGAAGTTTATGGCCGTCACCTTACGGACGTTAAGCCCTCACACTATGAGGAGTGCACATGGAATACGACTTGCCCAGAATACGGGAGCGTATCCAGTACATAGAGACCTGCCTGTCCCGCCTGGAAACGCTGCGGGCCCTTCCTGAGGAAAGTTTCCAGAGCGATTTTCGCAACATAGAAGCCGCCAAACATTTGCTGCAAACCGCCATAGAAGCGATGATGGACATCGCCAGCCATATCGCCGCACGTCGCCGGTTAGGGACGCCTCGCGAGGGCGCGGATGTCTTCCGACGGCTGGCGGAAGTCGGGCTTCTACCTGCAGAGCGGGTACCGGTTTACGTTCGGATGGTCCGTTTCCGCAACCTGGTCGTACACCTGTATCACGAAGTGGATGCAGGGCGAATCTACGAAATTCTGCACACTGGCCTGGACGACTTCCGCCAGTTCATTGCCGAAATCTGGGCCATCGTCCACCAACCGTAACCGGATGCCCTCCTGCCCAATGCCAACTTGCAAATCTGCCCACTTGCACTCTCGCACACTCGCATGATCCGCATCCTTCCTCCCGAAATCGTCGCCCAGATCGCCGCCGGTGAGGTGGTGGGGCGGCCCGCGTCGGTCATTAAGGAACTGGTGGAGAACAGCATAGACGCGGGCGCGCGGGAAATCCGCATTGAGGTCGCCGACGGCGGAAAGCGCATGATGCGCGTCGCCGACGACGGCTGCGGCATCCCCGCGGCGGAGGTGGAACTGGCCTTCCAGCGCCACGCCACCAGCAAACTGGCCTCCGCCGACGATCTGGCCCGCATCGCCACCCTGGGCTTCCGGGGCGAGGCACTGGCTTCCATCGCGGCCGTCAGCCGGGTGACCTGTGCCACGCGCGCGGCGGGCGAGGAGACGGGCACCCTCATCCGGCTGGAAGGAGGCCAGGTAGTGAGCCGCCGCCCGATCGGACGCCCGCCGGGGACGACGGTCACCGTAGAGGACATCTTCTACAACGTCCCCGCGCGCCGCAAGTTCCTCCGCTCCTCCGCCACCGAACGGCGCCACATAGACGCCTGGGTCACCCGCTACGCGATGGCCTACCCCGGCCTCCGCTTCGCTCTGGTCCACGACGGGCGGGAGGTCTTCCGGTCGCCGGGGAGCGGACGGGTGCGGGATGTGCTGGTGGCGGTCTACGGTGTGGAGGTGGGCGGCGCGCTGCTGGAAATCCCCCCCGAAGAAGGGGCCCCGGTGCGGGTGGAGGGGTTCGTTAGTCCGCCACACCTTCACCGGGCCGACCGAGGGGAGATCACCCTCTTCGTCAACGGCCGCTGGGTACAGGACGCGCGCCTGACCTACGCCATCATTCAGGCCTACCACACGCTCCTCCCCACTGGACGGTATCCGCTGGCGGTGGTGAGCATCACCCTCCCGCCGGAGGACGTGGACGTCAACGTCCATCCCGCCAAAGCCGAGGTCCGCTTCCGGGACGGCGACGGCGTCTTCCGGGCCGTCCAGCGGGCCGTCCGGCAGGCGGTCACCGGAGAGGCCGGAGTCCCGACCATGCGGACCGTCCTCGGACCGGCTCCTGCCGCTCAGGTCCCGGAGGTCCGGTTCCCGCCGGGTCCGGCCGGGGAACGATACCGCCCGACCCCGATGCCCCTGATCGCGCCGCCGGTCTCCCCGGGCGGGTTGCCCCCGCTGCGGGTGGTCGGGCAGGTGGCCGCGACCTACATCATCGCCGAGGGGCCAGACGGCCTCTACCTGATAGACCAGCACGCGGCCCACGAGCGGGTGCTCTACGAGCAACTGATGGCCCAGCGGGAGAAGGGCATCCCCGTCCAGATGTTGCTGGAACCGGCGGCGGTGGACCTCCCCCCCGAGTGGGCAGGGCTGGTGGAGGCCCATCAGGAGACGTTGCGCCGCCTGGGGCTGGAGGTGGAGCCCTTCGGGGGGAACACGTTCCTGGTGCGGGCACTACCGGCCGTCCTCGCCGCGACCCACCCCCGGGAGGTCCTGATGGAAGTTGCT
>JAGHZG010000334.1 GCA_017743275.1 Chloroflexota bacterium
TCTCCGGACCCGATGCGGGCCAATGTGCGGGAGAGCGGCATCGGCAGCACCACCCCGGTGGGGATATACCCCGAAGGGGCCAGCCCCTATGGGCTTCTGGACTGCGCCGGGAATGTATGGGAGTGGACGGCTACCCCCTACAATGAGGATGAAATGGTCATCCGGGGCGGAGCCTGGAACTTCTTCGCGGAGGACGCGCGGACGTTTGTCCGGGAGCGGGCCCGCCGGGACCACCGCTCCCACTGCGTGGGCTTCCGCGTCGCCGCTGGCCCGGCAGCCATTCGGTCAGATAGAGGCGAGCACGAATGAACCGGGAGAGGACTCCAGCGCTGGGGCGACCCGCTTATTTTCCGGAATACGGTGCGGTCTGTCTGACTGCCCTGGCGGACGCTGGCCTGGGGGAGAAAATCTCCCTGGGAGGCGCAGCGGGTCTTTTACATTATCTGGATTATCGTCCCACGCACGATGTGGATGCCTGGTGGGGGAACGATGTCTCGGCGGAAGATCGCCAGCGGGTTATTTCGGTGGTAGAGACGGCATTACAACCGTATGGGGAGGTCCGGACTCGCTCCTGGGGGGACGTGGTAAGCGTGGAACTTCTTCAAGAAGGAAGAACGGTCTTCACCTTTCAAATCGCTGTCCGGACGGCCCAGTTGGAGCCATCCCGGCCTGCGTCGTGGGTCGGGGTCCTTCTGGACAGTCTTCAGGACCTGATCGCCAGCAAAATGGTTGCGCTGGTAGAGCGGGGAGCGCCGCGCGATTTTCGGGACATCTACACGCTATGTCAGGCCGGTCTGACGACTCCTGAGGAATGCTGGTTCCTCTGGCGGCACAGACAGGAACTGGCCCGCAGTGACGCTGACCCCAGGCGGGCTCGCCTGGCAGTGGAGACGCATCTGGCGCGCATCGCCCAGCACCGGCCGCTGGAGCGGATTCCGGACCCGCACGAGCGGGCTGAAGCAGCGCGTTTGCGAACCTGGTTTGCTACGGAGTTTCTGGATGTCCTGGGAAAAGTGGCTGGATACTTCTCTGTATCCGGATGAGGAGCCGCCCGCCGACATGGACAGTCTTCCGGCACGGGTGGATTTCCTGGCCCGCCTCTGTGCGGCCTGGGACTTCGGCATCCTGCCCGACCCGGAGACGGTAGCGGAAGTCCGCCAGCCCCACTGGCGGGAGGCGGTGGATGCCTGCCGCCTGCTCACCTCTCCGGCCTATCACCTTCTGCGCGCCTGGCATGGCCTGCCGCCTCTCCCCTACCTGGGGCAACAATTGGCCTACATCCGGGACGACCCCAACCTGAAGCATGTGTAATCGGGCATGTAGCGCAGGCGGTTCGCCTGCATTAGGGAGTGTCTAAAAACTCGGTAACTATTCAGCGGAGCACGTGCCAGGCACTTTTGAAAGTGCCTGGCACGTTCAGACGGCCTGGTAACTACCTGCCCTGACCCGTTTGCAGATGATGTAGCGCAGGCTTTAGCCTGCAAATACAGGCCTGGCGGCCTGCGCTACAGTTGATATATCTGACAGAGTACGGACTACGGAGTGAGGATAATGGCCGAGAAACCCTTTCTCCACCGCCTGCGCGCTGCGCAGGAGCGACGCCGGTCCTGGCTCTGCGTGGGCCTGGACCCCGTATTGGAACAGATGCCGGAGGTGGTGCGGCGGGCCGATGACCCGCTGACGGCTTTCGGGCGGGCCATCGTGGAGGCCACCGCCGACCTGGCCTGCGCCTACAAGCCCAATCTGGCCTTCTGGCTGGCGTATGGGATAGCGGGCCTGCAGAGCCTGCAGGCCGTCTTGGAGGCCGTCCCGGAAGACGTCCCTGTCATCCTGGACGGCAAATTCGGCGACATCGGCCACACCGCCGCCGCCTACGCCCGCTTCGCCTTTGACGCCTTGGACGCCGACGCGGTCACCGTCAACCCCTACCTGGGGCTGGACGGGGTCCGGCCCTTCCTGGAGCGGGAAGATCGGGGCGTCTTCCTGCTGGCCCGCACGTCCAACCCCTCCGCGCCGGACCTGCAGGACCGGACGGTAGCCGGACAGCCCCTCTACGAGGCGGTGGCCCACCTGGCGGAGGAGTGGGATGCCCGCCATCCTGGCGCCTGCGGGCTGGTGGTCGGGGCGACGTATCCGGAGGAACTGGCCCGCCTGCGGGCCGCCGTCCCTGGCCTGCCGTTCCTGATCCCCGGCCTGGGCGCACAGGGCGGAGACCTGGAGGCGGCGGTCCGGTACGGCCCGGCGGGGGAGGTCGGCCCGGTGGTCAACGTCTCCCGCGCCGTCCTCTACGCTTCCAGCGGCCCGGATTTCGCCGACGCTGCCCGCGTCGCCGCCCGCCGCTGGGTGGAGTCCCTTCGGGAGGCGGCGTCGGCGGCTCCTGCGCCGTCAACCGGTGAGGAGGGGCTGGCCCGTCTGGCGCTGGCCCTCTTTGACGCCGGGTGTGTCCAGTTCGGCACCTTCACCCTCAAATCCGGCCTGACCTCTCCCATCTACATTGACCTGCGCCTGCTGGCCAGCCATCCCGCGCTCCTGGGGGAGGTGGCCCGCGCGATGGCCGGGATTGCCCGCCATCTCTCCTTTGACCGCATCGCCGCCGTGCCCTACGCCGGGATTCCCATCGGCACCGCGCTGGCGCTGGAATTGAACCGGCCCCTGATCTACCCCCGTCGGGAGGTCAAGGAGCACGGCACCCGGCGCTCCATTGAGGGCACGTTCGCGCCCGGCGAGACGGTCCTTCTGGTGGACGACCTGATCACCCGCGGCGACAGCAAACTGGAGGCCGCCGCTCCCCTGCAGGAGGCGGGCCTGGTGGTGCGGGACGTGCTGGTGCTGATAGACCGGGAGCAGGGTGGGGCGGAGGACCTGGCCCGTCACGGCCTGCGCCTCCACGCCGTCCTCCCGCTGACCCGGATGCTGGCGGTCCTGCGGGACGCCGGGCGTATCTCCCCAGCGCAATACGACGAGGTGCTGGTCTATCTGAGGCGTGAAACGTGAAACGTGAAACGTAAAACGTGAAACGTGAATGCCGTTCGTGGTCTGTCGTCTGTGGTCAGTGGTCTATCGTCTGTCGTCAGTGGTCTATCGTCTGTCGTCAGTGGTCTATCGTCTGTCGTCAGTGGTCTGTTGTCTGTGGTCAGGTGGTCATATGAGCGGGTTGACGAGGCGTCAGTTCCTGGGCAAACTGGCAGTGGT
>JAGHZG010000335.1 GCA_017743275.1 Chloroflexota bacterium
GTCTGGATGGGCGTCGGCGAAGAGGCGCTGCAGGCGGGCGCGCCGCTGCCGGCGGGCTGGCCCTGGGTGGAGCCCGACGTCCGCGCCCGCCTGCAGCGCCTCTTCGCCGACGCCCATCCAGACTGGCGCCCCGCCTGGACGACCGAACCGCTGCGCCGGGAGTCGACCCTTTCGGCCATCCGCGGGCTGGTCTGGCGGGACGGAGACGACATCGTTGTCAACCCCGACCGACCCTTCATCCGCCATCTGGACGACCTGCCGCTCCCCCGGCACGACTTGCTGCCGCTGAAGAAGTACCGCGCGCCCCTGGTGGGGGGCCCGTATGCCTTCATCGTCACCAGCCGGGGGTGTCCGGGCGGCTGTCGCTTCTGTATCAAGCACGTCTCCTACGGCCAGTCCGTCCGCTTCCGTTCACCGGAGAACATTCTGGCGGAACTGGAACTGCTGGTGGGGCTGGGCGTCCGTCACATCCACATGTACGCCGACCTGTTCACCGTCAGCCGGGAGCAGGTGATGGGGCTCTGCGAGGGGATTCTGGAGCGGAACCTGCGCATCCGTTGGACCTGCAACAGTCGGGTGGACTTCGTGGACCCGGAGATGCTCCGGACGATGGCCCGCGCAGGGTGCTGGATGATCTCGTGGGGGATTGAGTCGGGGAGCGAGGAGGTCCTGCGGCGGGCGGGGAAGGGTATCCGGCTGGAACAGGTGGAGCAGGCGTTGCGGTGGGCGAAGGAGGCAGGCATCCGCAACTGGGGCTACTTCATCATCGGCCTGCCCGGGGAGACGGAGGAGACCATTCAGCAGACCATTCGCCTGGCCCTGCGGCTGCCGCTGGACCTGGCGCTCTTCCATATCGCCGCGCCGTACCCCGGCTCGCCCCTCTTCTTTGAGGTGGTAGAGAAGGGATGGTTCCGCCCCGGCGTCCGCTGGGAACAGGTGGATATGGACCGCTCCACGGTGCTGGATTACCCTCACCTGCGGGCGGAGGAACTGGAGCGATGGGCCCGGCGGGCATTTCGGGCCTGGGCGCTGCGTCCGGGCCCGGCGCTGACCTACCTGAAGATGCTGCTGAGTTCGCCGTCGCTCCTGAAGAGCGCTGTGGAGATCGGGCTGGAGAGTCTGGGCTGGGCGGCTGGGTAGCCGAAGGGGGATTTTGGGGTCGGCGGCGAAGCCGCCGACCCCAAAATCGCAGGGGGCGGGCGGCTTTGCCGCCCGCCCCCTGCTTTTTTCTCTCACGAATCTGGTTTGGACGGCGGCGCGAGAGGAGACCTGGCCGTCGGATACGGCAGACGGGGGTGGAAGACCCCCTTCAACGTGTAGACGAAGGATTGTTGCACCTCGTTCAGTTCCCTCAAGGTGATCGGACAGTCATCCAATTGCCCCGTCTCCAACATTTCCCTGAACATCTCCCCTACGACCTGTGCCAGGTCCTCCGGTGTGGCCGGGCGACGGGCGCGGACGGCGGCCTCACACCGGTCCGCCAGCATCACCAGCGCCGTCTCCCGGCTCCGGGGACGGGGGCCCCGATGGCGGAAATCCGCCTCGTTGACCCACGCCGGGTCGCCAGCCTGCTCCACCGCCCGCTCATACTGGAATCCGGCGCGGCTGGTGCCGTGGTGTTCGGCGATGAAGGCCTGAATCCAGCGCGGGAGGCGGTAGCGGCGAGCCAGTTCCAGCCCGTCCTGGACGTGCCCGATGATGACCTGGGCGCTGGTTTGGGGGTCTAACTGGTCGTGGGGATTGTTGCCCTCTAACTGGTTCTCCGCAAAGAAGTACGGACGGGCGATTTTGCCAACGTCGTGGTAGTACGCCCCCACCCGGACCAGCAGTGGATTGAGGTCAATCCGTTCGGCCGCCTGTTCGGCCATGCTGGCGACCATCAGCGAGTGGTGATACGTCCCCGGTGCTTCCCGCAGCAGCCGCTGCAGGAGCGGGTGGTCCGGGCGGCTCAACTCCAGGAGCCGGAAGGTGGTGGGCAGGTCAAAGAGAGGGCCCAGGAGAAACAGCCCGGCCAGGGCCAGGCTGGCGGAGATCAGCCCGTTCGTTATCGCCCCTGCCAGGGCCAGACCAAAAGAGAGCGGGTTCGGGCGGACCGCGAAGAGGGCGAAAGATGCCAGCACCCCCACCATCGCAGTTGCCGCGATGAGCCCCGCGCGGAACAGGACCCCCGGGCGGTCAGTGTGGCGGACGGCGAGGGCGGCCACAATGCCCCCCACCGTCGCGTACGTCGCCAGTTCCAGGGAATGGTCGCCGATCAGGCCCATGGCGCTCCCGACCAGCAAACTGGCGACCAGGCCCACGGGGGTGCCCAGAGTGGTAGTCGCCAGCATCGCCAGCGCCGGAGCCGGGAACAGATACTGCAGTACGCTCCGGTCGGGAACCATCAGCCGGACCAGGACCAGAAACAGGGCCAGCAACAGCGTCAGCAGGAGCGATTTCCGCCCCTCCTGCAACACGTCCGGCTGGAAGTGGGCCAGGACGACCCCCATCAGCAGGACGCCCAGTACGGATAGAATGCCGTTGGCCGCCACCTCCATCCAGCGGGTCCGGGGTTGCTGAAGCCCCAGTTCCTGCAGCGCCTCCAAGTCCAGCGCGCTGACCCGTTGTCCTTCCCGGATGATGATCTCGTTGGCCTCCAGAGTCCGGACGACGGGGGGGACAGATTCCCGCGCGGCCTGGCGGGCCCGCCGGGTTGCCTCTTCGTCGTAGAAGGAATTGGGGACAATGAGTCGCTGGGCCAGCGCGGTGGTGACAGACGCCTCATCGCTGGAGAGATCCAGGTTGACCAGGGAGGCCGCCTGCCGCCGCGCCTGGTCTATGCTGTCCTCCCGCACTCCCTGGCGCATCGTCTCCGCAACAACGTTGAGAACCTCCAGTTGCACCCGATTCCAGGATTCGTCGGAGAGAGTGGGGAGCAGGTCGGCGATTTCCGGCGGCAGGTCCTTCAATTCAGGCACGGCCACAATCCAGGCCCGGCGCTGAGCGGGCGTGGCGTAGGGGTCGGCGCGAACGGCGCTCAGATAGTCCAGCACCTGGCGCGCCCGCTCCAGTTGCTGACGGGCCAGGTTGGGGTCCGGCGCCGTATAGACCGGAGGGACGGCGGCCTCCGCCTGCTGTTGCTGTTCGGCAGTCCGGATGGTGCTCTCATAGGTGATGCGGCGCGGCGAACGGATGTCCCGGGGGGCCAC
>JAGHZG010000336.1 GCA_017743275.1 Chloroflexota bacterium
GTGCATCTGACGCGGGCGAAACTGGAGCAGTTGACGGAGGACCTCATCCTGCGGACGCTGGAGCCGTGCCGGCAGGCGCTGGCGGACGCGCGCCTGAGGCCCTCCGACATCGGGCAGGTCATCCTGGTGGGCGGGCAGACCCGGATGCCTGCGATCCAGCGCGTCGTCGCCGAATTCTTCGGGCGGGAGCCCCACCGGGGTGTCAATCCGGACGAAGTGGTGGCCCTGGGCGCGGCCATCCAGGGCGGCGTCCTGGGCGGAGAGGTGAAGGATATCCTCCTGCTGGACGTCACCCCACTGACGCTGAGCATTGAGACCCTGGGGGGCGTGGCGACGCCCGTCATTGAGCGCAACACCACCATCCCGGTCCGGCGAACTCAGATTTTCTCCACCGCCACCGACAACCAGACCCAGGTACAGATTCACGTCGTCCAGGGGGAACGTCCGATGGCCGCCGACAACAAGAGCCTGGCCTACTTCATCCTGGACGGAATTCCCCCGGCCCCGCGCGGTGTCCCCCAGATTGAGGTTACCTTTGACATCAACGCCGATGGCATCCTCCACGTCTCGGCGCGGGACCGGGCGACGGGGCGGGAACAGAGCATGCAGGTGATCCCCTCCAGTGGGTTGAGTTCCGAGGAGGTGGAGCGGATGGTGCGGGACGCGGAGGCCCATCGGGAGGAGGACCGTCGGAAGAAGGAGTGGGCGGAAACCCGCAACGCGGCCGATGGCCTGATGTACTCGGCGAGAAAACTTCTCCAGGAGATGGGAGACCTGCTGTCCGACGCGGCCCGCCGTCGGATAGAGGAGAAAATCCAGGTTGTTCGGGGCGTGCTGGAAACGGGGGACATCCCCCGGGTCCGGCGAGCGATGGCGGAACTCTATCAGGCGATGGAGGAGGCAGGTGGGGCGGGCGTGCGCCCGCCGGATACGTCTACGGAGATGCCCGGGGCATCCTGACGAAAAGGACAGGCAAATATGGCAGAAACCTGGCGACTTCTGGATACAGGCGTACGAACAGCGGCCGAAAACATGGCCCTGGATGAGGTCGTGTTGACGGCGCGCAGCCGGGGAGTGGTACCGAACACCCTTCGCTTTCTGCAATTCTCGCCCCCCAGCGCGCTGGTCGGCTACCATCAGGCCGTGGAGCAAGAGATTCGCGTTCCCTTTTGCCGGGAGCGCGGCATTGAGATCAACCGGCGGCTGACGGGGGGAGGAGGACTGTATTTTGACGAGAGTCAATTGGGGTGGGAAATCATCGCTTCTCAGGATGATCCCCGCTTCCCTCGCCGCGTTGAACAACTCTATGAACGGATATGCCAGGGGGCCATCCGGGGCCTGGAAAAACTGGGAGTACGGGCCGCCTTCCGCCCCAAGAACGATATTGAAGTGAACGGCCGAAAAATCTCCGGCACGGGCGGCACCAGCATGGGCGGCGCTTTCCTGTTCCAGGGCACCCTTCTGGTGGACTTTGATGTGGAGACCATGCTCCGCGCCCTGCGGATCCCCACGGAGAAACTGAAGGACAAAGAGATTGCCTCGGTCAGAGAGCGGGTGACTTGTCTGGCATGGGAGTTGGGAGACGTTCCCCCGCTGGCGCACATCAAGGCGATGCTGGCGGAGGGGTTTGCTGAGATGTTCGGGATTCGCCTGGAGCCGGGGCCGTTGACCCCCTTTGAGGAAGAACTGCTGGCCCAGCGGTTGCCCTATTTTCAGTCGGACGAGTGGATTTACGGCATCCGCCGCCCCCTGGACCAGCGTCGTGAGGTGTGGGCCCTCTACAAAAGTCCCGGGGGGTTGATCCGTGCCTCCCTCATCGTCAGCGCGGGCCGCATCCGGGAAGTTCTGATCACGGGGGACTTTTTCGCTTATCCCCGCCGGGCCATTCTGGACCTGGAAGCACGGCTGAAGGGCGTCCCGGCCGACATAGAGGCAGTCCGTCCCGTCGTGGAGGAATTTTTGGGGAAGGGGAACGTCCAGATTCCCGGTGTCACTGCCGCCGACTTCCTGCGGACCATCCAGGAGGCCCTGGAAAAGACCACCTATACCCAGTATGGCCTGGCACCGAATGAAGCCAACTACGTCTTTTGTGTGGTCAAACCGCTGGCGGAAATCCAGCGATGCCAGGCATTGCTCCTGCCCTACTGTGCCAAATTGCCAGATTGCTCGTACCGCTACCAGGAGGGCTGTGACCGCTGCGGGGCATGTTGTATCGGCGAGGCGTATCAGTTGGCTGAGCAGTATGGCCTTACTCCCATTTCCATCCAGAATTTTGAGCACCTGGAGGAGACGCTGAAACGCCTGAAGAGAGAAGGGGCAGAGGCGTTTGTGGGGAGTTGTTGCGAGGCCTTTTACGCCAAACACCGGGACGACTTTGAGCGGATCGGTCTTCCGGGCATCCTGGTGGACGTGGACAGTACCACCTGTTACGACCTGGGCAAGGAGCACGATGCCTACGCGGGGAAATTCCAGAACCAGACGTACCTGAAAATGGAGTTGCTGGAGAAAGTCCTGGCACGGGTGAGCCCGAATGGCCGAACGGGTTGATGTGCTGGTCGTGGGAGCAGGGCCCGCCGGGTGCACAGCGGCCCGGGTGGCGGCCGGGCAGGGGGTGCGCGTTTTGGTCGTGGAGCGGCGGCCCACCGTCGGCCTGCCCGTGCAGTGTGCCGAATACGTACCCGCGCAGATTGTCGCGTCCGTTCCCCTGCCGGAGATGTGCATCGCTCAGCGCATCCGGCGGATGCGCACCCATCTCCCGACGGACGAAACGGTGGAGACCCCTGCTCCCGGCTACGTGCTCCATCGGGCCCTGTGGGACAAGATGCTGGCTGTGGCCGCCTGCCGCGCCGGCGCGGAAATCCGGACCTCCACCCGCGCGATGGAGCGCACGGAAAAGGGAGTCCTCGTTCGGCAAGGCGTTAAAATAACTGAAATCATCCCTCAGGTCATCATCGGCGCCGATGGCCCCCTCTCCACGGTGGGCCGCTGGATCGAGCAGGTCAATACCGAAGTCATAGACACTTTGCAGGTGGAAGTCGCGCTCCTGCCTTCTACGGCGGACGGCGAGAGGGAGTGCACCCAGGTTTACTTTGATCCCGTTTATCGGGGCGGGTACGGGTGGTTTTTCCCGAAGGGGGATACGGCCAACGTGGGGGTGGGAGTGAACCGGAAGTTGGGAGG
>JAGHZG010000001.1 GCA_017743275.1 Chloroflexota bacterium
AGAGGGGCGCTCTCGCGCCTCATCTTCGCCTGAGCCTGGCCGTTTACGGCCAGGCAGCGGCCCGGGTCGCAAAATCGGGACCTACCCGCAATATCCCAGACTCTGTCGGCGACCGAATTCTGTGGTATAATGGACCAAAGACGGCAGACGACGGACGACAGACCATCGCGTTGACCGGTGCCCCAAGAGGGCCTGCTACTATGGACCCGGTAGAGAAACTGCGGTTGTTGGGGGCGGCGACCTGCTACGAGCCGGCTGAAGAGGTGGGTGCTGCCGGACGGCCCCTGTCGGTCCCCACCGGGCTTCCTGCCGATCTCTCTGGCTGTATCCACTACGCGGCGATGCCCGGCGGTCGGCGCATCGCGCTGTTGAAAACCCTCCTCACTTCGGTCTGTGAGCGGGATTGCTTCTACTGCGCCTTCCGTGCCGGACGGGATTGCCCCCGGGCGACCTTCACCCCGGACGAACTGGCCCGCCTTTTTCTGCAACTCCACCAGCGGGGTATTGCGGAGGGGCTTTTCCTGAGTTCCTCCATCCTGGGCGGAGGGCCGCACACCCAGGACCGACTCATCGCGACGGCGGAGATCCTTCGCCACCGCTTTGGCTTTCGGGGCTACATTCATCTGAAGATTATGCCCGGTGCGGAGCGGGACCAGGTGGCTGCGGCGATGCGCCTGGCAGACCGCGTCTCGGTCAACCTGGAGGCTCCCAATGACTGCCGTCTGGCCGCCCTGGCTCCCCACAAACAGTTCACCGATGAACTCCTTCGCCGGTTGCGCTGGATAGAGGAACTCCGCCGGGAGATGCCCGGCCCCGCTCCCAGTTCCACCACCCAGTTTGTCGTCGGAGCGGCCGGAGAGAGCGATCTGGAACTGCTGCATGTGACGGCGTTCCTCTACCGCCACCTGGGGCTGGCCCGGGCCTACTTCCAGGCGTTTCGCCCCGTTCCCGGGACACCGATGGAGGACCACCCGCCCACCCCGCCGCAACGGGAACACCGTCTCTACCAGGCCTCTTTCCTGCTGCGGGATTACGGATTCAGCGTGGAGGAACTCCCCTTCCAGCCGGGCGGCAATCTGCCACTGGATACAGACCCCAAACTGGCCTGGGCACGGAAGCATCTGGCGGAGGCACCGGTAGAGGTGAATCGGGCAGATCGGGAGACTCTGCTGCGGGTGCCGGGCATCGGTTCGCAGGGCGCCGACCGTCTGATGGCCGCGCGCCGCCGGGGCTGCCTGCGGGACCTGAAGGACCTGCGCGCGCTGGGGATTGCCGCCGACCGGGCCGCGCCCTTCATCCTGCTGAACGGTCGCCGCCCGGCCCGCCAACTCTCGCTGTTTTAGAACGCGGGCCTCCCGACGAGAGGGGGGATTGAAAAGGGGTTTTGCGGCGGGCGGCGAAGCCGCTGGGGGAGGGGTGAGACTGAACAGTTACAACGGAGGAACGATACGCGATCAGCGATACGCGATATGCGACCTACAAAGCACGACTACCTGACCCTTTCACTACAGGCGTACTGGTTCGCCCCGCCGGTGGCCCTCTGGCGGGCCGTGGAACTGCGCGCGGCTTCGCAGGAGGCGTACCCCCGGCCCCTGCTGGACCTGGGCTGTGGCGACGGCCTCATCGCCGGTATCCTCTTCGGGCCCGGCGGCGTGGACACCGGCATAGACCCGTGGGCCGAACAGGTCCGGAAGGCCGCCCGCTCCGGCGTCTACCGCTGGGTCCAGCGGGCCGATGGTCACCGCCTCCCCTACCGGAGCGGCGTGTTCGCCACCGTCTTCAGCAACTCTGTCCTGGAGCACATCCCCGACGTAGCCCCGGTGGTGGCCGAAGCGGGACGGGTGCTGCGGCCCGGTGGCCGGTTCATCTTCACCGTCCCGTCCGACGCCTTTCACCAACTTCTCTTCTTCTACCAGTCCCGCCTGGCGGCGGGAAAGGAGGCCAGCGCCCGGGCCTACGCGGCCGAGGTGGATGCCCGTCTGGCCCATTACCACTACCATTCCCCCTCCGAATGGGCCGACCTGCTGGCCCAGGGCGGAATGGTGCTGGAAAAAGCCCGCTACTACATCCCCCTGGCGGTGGAACATCTCTGGGACGTGATGAACGAGCGCTTCGGCACTGGACGGCGGTCGCTCTGGGGACTGCTGGTCTCCCCCCGCCTGCGGGGTCTGCCCCATCAGCGATGGCTGGCCCGTTGGGTGGTCCGCCACTTCTCCCGCGCCTGGCGGGACCTGTACGAAATGGACGTCCCCGAGGACGAGAAGGGAGGCGGTTTGCTGGTGGTGGCCCGGAGGGAAGGATGAGGGAAATCCGCACCGACCTCCCGACGCCGGAATGGGACCAGTTTGTCGCCGCGTACCCCCGCGCCCACATTCTCCAGACGGCGGAGTGGGGGGAGTTAAAGGCGGCCTTTGGCTGGTCTGCCCAACGGGTGGTCCTTCTGGAGGACGGCACGCCCCGGGCTGGCGCGCTCGTCCTCTACCGGGCTCTTCCGCTGGGGCTGGGGTCGCTGGCCTACGTGCCGCGCGGCCCACTGGTGGACTGGGAGCGACCGGAGGAGGTGGCGGAACTGGTGGGAGCCCTGACCGGGGCCGCCCGGGCCCGCCGGGCCGTTGCCCTCATCGTGGAGCCCGACCTGCCCGACGAGCCCCGCTGGCGGGAACTGTTTGGCGCCCTGGGATTCCGACCGTCTCCCCTGGGGAGCATCCAGCCCCGGCGAACCCTGGTGGTGGACATCGGTCGGGACGAGGAGGCCATCCTGGCCGCGATGAAGCCCAAAACCCGCTACAACATCCGGCTGTCCCAGCGGAAAGGGGTAACGGTGTGGGAGGGGACGGAATCCGACTTCCCGGCCTTTCACCGTCTGATGGCGGAGACGGCGGCGCGGGACCGGTTTGGCGTCCATGCTCCGGCCTACTACGAGCGGGCGTACCGTCTCTTTGTACCTCGCGGCTGGGCGCGGTTGCTGATGGCGGGGGTGGAGGGGGAGCCGGTGGCGGCGCTGATGGTCTTCGCCCTGGGCCGGCGCGCCTGGTATTTCTACGGCGCTTCATCCGATGCCCATCGGGAAAAGATGCCCACCTACAGGCTTCAGTGGGAGGCCATCCGCTGGGCCCGCTCCCGAGGGTGTACCGAGTACGACCTCTGGGGAGTGCCGGACGAGGACGAGGGGCGCCTGGAGGCAGAGTTCACCCGCCGCCAGGATGGGCTGTGGGGGGTGTACCGCTTCAAGCGGGGCTTCGGGGGCCATCTGGTCCGTACGGTGGGCGCGTGGGAGCGGCCACTGCGCCTGGCCCTCTACTGGCTATATACGGCCGTCGCCGCGCGCCGCCTCCGCCCCAATTCTCCATCATCGTAGGCAACTACTCGCACCTGTCCTGCCGTTCTTTTGACGTAACTACAGCCGATTGAAATCGTCCTCCCTAGGCCCTGCGTGCCGGGTGTCGGCCTTCGCCGACACTCGTCCACGGGCATCCCAAGAGAGGGTCGGCGAAGGCCGACCGAAGGCCTGTGGCCCAGGAAGGGTGACTTCAGTCAGCGCCTGAATAGTACCTTTTGACATTTTATGGAAACGTGGTATACTGTGACCTGCAGGGCGAAGTAAGTTCTGGTTCTGTCCGAAGAGACCACCCAGGCTTGCGGAGGCCGGGTGGTCTTTTTCGTATGGGCCGAACTCACCGCCGTGCCGATGTCCGTTTCACAATCAGAAGGAGGTAGCAGACGTGAGCAGTAAAGTGACCGGAACCGTTAAGTGGTTCAACGACGCCAAGGGGTACGGCTTCATCTCTCAGGATGGAGGCGAGGATGTGTTCGTCCACTACACCGCCATCCAGGGGGATGGGTTCCGCACGCTGCGCGAAGGCCAGCGGGTGGAATTCGCCGTAGAGAAAGGCCCCAAGGGACTGCACGCCACTCAGGTGCGCGTCCTGTAGGCCGATTCAGTCAGCGACCCAGGGGTCGCAGGAGGAGAGATGCCTACCAGGCTGTATGTCGGAAATCTCAGTTACGCCACGACCGAAGCCACCCTGTCCGATCTCTTTCGGGCCGTGGGGGAGGTCGTCTCGGTGAGCATCGTGACCGACCGGATGACCGGGCAATCCCGGGGCTTCGGCTTCGTGGAAATGGCCGATTATCAGGCGGCTCAGACTGCCATCAACCAGTTGAACGGTCGGATGGTAGACGGGCGGTCCATTCGGGTCGCCGAAGCGCGCCCGCAGGAAGCCCGGGAGCCGCGAGGAGAACGACGCCGAGAACGGCGACGCTATTAAACCATCCCCCTCTTCCGACGAAACCAGAAACCGCATGGCCCCTCCGCAGGCCATGCGGTTTTTTGGTTCATACAGTATGGCCAGCGGCTACAACCTGTCAATCTTTACAGTAGACAAACGCCCGAACTTCTGCTACAATGGGGTAGCGATGAAACCGAAAACGTTCCGGATCATCCCTGCCCTGCTCTTTCTGATGGTGTCGTGCGCCCCTCATCGCGCCGGGCCCACGGTGCCCGTGTCCTCCCTTTCCCCTGGCGAGACCCTCTCTCCGACCATCTCCCCAACCCCCGAAGGAACACTGGTGCCCGCCGGCCCTATGGCGGACGTATACGCTGCGCTGGACGCGTACGAACCACCCTATGCCTGGCCGGAGACCATCGCCGCGCTGACCTCCGGCATCGCCCGGTGGCTGGCCCAGGGCAACGATCCCGCCCTGCTCCCAGACCTCCTCCGTGCCTCCCCCAAACTCCAGACGGTCCGGCCCGAGACCGCTCAGGCCGACCTGAACAGCGACGGGCAGGAGGACATCGTTGTTCAGACCCAACGGATGGGCCTGCCCGTGCTGGCCTTCCTCCGGCAGGGAGGCGAATACACAGGCCTGGCTCTGCCTGACCGATTTGACGACTATCTACCCACGTTACGAAGCGGCTTCATCTCGGACGACCTGACCGGAGACGGGCATCCCGAAACCGTGATCACCTACACGGTTCTGGGCGGGAGCAGTTCCACTGAACTCCTCTACGTCTTCCGCTGGCATGACGTCAGCCCCACCCTGATCTTCCGGGCAGACCTCATCACCTGGGCCGGGCCATCCACCTGGACGATGCAACCGGACCCCACTGCCCCGGGGCAGCAGCAATTGGTCCTGACCTATCCTTACATTTACCGGGATGGCTTTGACCACAAGATGGTTACCCATCCCCTGGGATGGCAGGTCTGGCGCTGGGACGAAGGGGTTGGCCGCTTTGTGCTGGCGGAGAAGGGAGTAGACCTGGACCACAGCGCCGACGGGCCGCATATTCCGGTGACAATAAGCGACCGACTGCGCTGGGAGACCAACGAAGGGGAGACGGCCTTCCGGGCCGGTGACTATGAGGTGGCCCTGGAGAGGTACGGGAAGGTCCTGGCGATGGCCGAGACCTGGAGCCGGGAATCCTACGAGCCGGACTGGAGGGGTGTGGCGCGTTTCCGCCGGGGAGAAATCCTGCTTCTGATGGGCCGGACGGAGGAGGCCCGGGCGGAAATGCGCGCCCTCGCCGGTACGTATGCCGGTGACCTGTTGGGGGAACTGGCGGCCGCCTGCCTCGCGGGAGCCAGCGATAATAACTCTCCCGAGGCGCCGGCCCGCTGCATCGCCGCAATGCAGAAAATCAACCTCTGGCACCTGATGGACGAGCAGTGCGGGAAGGGTGCCCTTTGTTTCCCCCTCTATTCCACGGGTGTCCTCTATCCGCCCGCCGGGCTGACCGCATACCTGAACGCCTATCCCGAACTGGGAGAGGACCCCGAAGCGGTTCGGGTCGGCTTGCAATCGGTGGGCTTCATCGTAGAGAGAGTCCAGCGGACAGAGAGCGGCAACCTGTGGATGGTCGTCCAGGCGGGAGGAACGCCTACCGAATGGACGCTGGCCCGCGATGCCAGCGGTCAGTGGCGGCCGCACTGGCCTCCGGCCTGCCCCTCCGAATTCTGCTGGCCCGTGGTGGGGGGCTGGGATGAAAGATAGACCAGGAAGCAGGATTTACGCAGTTGGGGACGTTATTCCTGAAGCCTGCCTGGCAACCGTTTTTCCACCAGCGGGGAGAACGTGCCAGGCACTTTTGGAAGTGCCTGGCACGTTCGGAAGTGGCATAACTGCGTAACTGCTAACAGGTAGAGGTGCTCTAAGCTCCCGCACAGAGATTTCCTGAACCGGCTGACCTGTCTTTGGGGATGGGGCCTGGTCGCCCTCTACGTTCTGGCCCATCTCCTGCTTCTGATCGCGCTGGTCGTTTTCGGCCTGCGGGCCGGTGGGTGGGTCGTTCCGCCGCTGGCCATCGCCTGGTATGGCCTCTTTGTCCTGGGCGGTGCGGTACTCCTGGCCCCTGCCCGCCGTCCGGATGAGGCACACTGGCTGGCCGTGCTCCCGATGGCCCTGGCGCTGGCCTTACTGGGCGCGTTCGGAGCCACCGGGTATGATCCAGGGGACACCTATCGGTTCTGGAACGGCCTTCAGGTGGGGATGGCGCTGGCGCCGGTCGCCCTGGCCGCGCTGTACCGCTGGCCCGCCCTTTTACTGGCCGGATTCCTGGCGCAGGCCGGGATTATCCTGACCATTCCCGAAGAGTGGTCCACTCTCCTTCGCTATGGCTGGCCCCTCGCGGTAGCGATGGTCTTTCCCGCTCTCGTCCTTCTCTACGCACTGGCCGCGTGGGCTTTGAGGTTGGGCCTTCCGGTCCGGTGGAAAACCATCATCCGCATCGGGGCCGGATGTGCCCTTCTGGGCGCCGTCGTCATTATGGCGGTCCGATTCATCGTCGTGCTGGGGGACCGAAGAGGAGACACCATCCTTCCTACCCTGGTGGGCGCCTTTCTCCTGGGGGGCGTCGGTGTTCCCGCCATGTTTGTGGCTGCGCGGGCCCTGAAAGAGGCCACCGGCGTCGGGAGGCGGTTTCCGGCGGAGATGGTTGCGCTCTCCCTTGTGGTCGCCTCCTCCCTCTCCTTCTCGCTCCAGAGCGCTCTTCCCCGCCCCGGCGAACTTCTACCCTGGGTCTCCCCCGACGGGGTGGTCCCCGACGCGTGGCCTCCTACCTGGGAGTGGGCCGGGGGGCTGTTGTGGGTTCTTCGGTGGGCCGCGATCCCCCTGGCCCTGCTGGGCCTGCTGACCGCCTTGCCCGCCCGGTGGGTGCGGTGGGCTCTGCCGGACGCGGCCCATCTGCTGATGGGAACGGGCTTCGGTCTGATGGCGCTGTTCGTCTGGGAACTCTTCCCTCTGACCAGCCCTGTCCTGTCCTTATCCCCGAACCTGACCTTTCCGGAGTGGCTGTTGAGCGGGCTGGTCGGCGTGCTCCTCGTCCTGGTGGGACGGGCGATGACCCTTCATCCGGCCACCCCATGGGAAGAGAGACTCCGCCCGCAGGGGCGCGCGGCCGCGCTGGGCCTCCTCCTCTTCGGCCTCGGGTACGCCGCGCTGAGGGGCGGGGAGTACCTCCGTGCAATGGGGCTTGTGCCTCCTCCCGGGGCCAACCTGCCAGCCCCTCTCCCGCTGCTGGCGGCACTGGGGGCCCTGCTCTATCTGCTCCTTCTGGCCTTCCTGGTTCTGGCAGCAGGACGATGCATCACAACCTGGTGGTGGACTGACCGCGCTGCGGGGCGCCGAACCCTCCGGAATCGCCTGCTCTCCACCCTGGCGACGCTGATGGTCATCCTGGGGGGCGCCACCTGGACTGTCCACCCGGCGGTCCTTCAGACCATCCCTCCCAACGGGGCGCGGGATGTCCCCCCGGATACGCTCATCCAGATTCGCATGCGCCCATCGTGGATGCCAATGCTGACCGATTTCAGCACTCAGTTTTTCGCCCGCTACCTGGATACTGGCCAGTACATCTATGGCGCGGTCAGTTTCTGGGGGGAAGGGATTTTTACGCTGCACCCCGATCCTCCTCTGCGGCCGGGCGCGCCGGTAGAGGTGGTCGTCCGGTGGGGATGGCGGCGTCCCTACCGCCTGCGCTGTACTACGGCAGGGGAAGGTTCCCCCACAGCCACACCGATGCCGCTCCCCGTGGACCTGATCGGGCCGATACCGACCGCCTTGCCAACCCCCTCTCCATAGGAGCAAGCCTATGAGACGAGTTCATTGGTTTCTGACCACGCTGACCTTCCTGTTCTCCCTTCCCTTTCTGGTCCTCAGCAGTATGAGTTTATTGGGCCAGATAGGAGGAAGTCCATTTCTTCAGATGCTTTCCCACCTTCCAACCTTCTTTACGGCAAGTCTGCTGGCTCCCGGTTTCTTCGCCGCGCTCCTGCTCAGCCGGATGGAGCGGTACCTGGCACTCAGCCTGGCGGTGATTATCCTGGGGCTGGCCGCGCTGGTCTGGTTGACCGTCGCCGAACGGCGCGCGGCGCCCCATCGGGGCCGGTTCTGGCTTCTCGCCCTGGCCCTGGGGGCGACCGTCGCCGCGCCCGGGCTTCTGGCCTACCAGCCCGCGGTGAAGGCTGCACCAGGGTGGACCCTGCGGATGGTGGAACCGCCCGGGCCACTGGAAGGGTTCGTCCGCGCGTGCCAGGCCGCCGCAGAGGTTCCGGGGGAGTGCCAGTATGAGCCCCTGGGCTGGGCCAACGAGGAGACACTGGTCTACCGGAAGTGGTGCGGAGGGCACTTTGTGGTGGACCAGGAGAACGCCCGTAGCGAATGGGACCCCGGTATTCCGGGCACTCCCCTGGCCTATTCGGTCACAACGGGTGAGGTCACGCCCTTTGGGGGCGACCCGATCTCTCTTCACCGCCAGACCTGCGATCCCAACCGTTGCGTGCAGCCGGGGCTGGCCCTGGCGCCGGGTTTCCCGCCGCCTGGCTATTTCGCCGGCCACTTTGGAGCCCCCCTGATCTCCCCCGACGGCCGCCGGGTCGCCTTCACCGCCCGCCACGTCTACGGGCCGGAAGACCTGCTGGTCATAGAGAGGTAGCGCAGGAGTAACTTTTCAGGCGCTGACTGAAGTCAGCCTTCTTGGGCCGCAGGCCTTTGGTCGGCCTTCGCCGACTGCATCCCACCCCCGGCAGATGGGTCGCCAGGAGGGGGTCAGGGCACAGGCGCTAACGAAAGGGGCACTGCGGCAGATGCGCCTGTAGGGGCGACTCCGGCGGTCGCCCCAGGGCAGGGGCAAGCCTTGCTCCTACGCCCTCCCTGGGCCACAGGCCTTCGATCGGCCTTCGCCGCTCTCTCTATAGAGTGTTGGCGGAGGCCGACACCCGGCACGCAGGGCTCAGGGAGGACGATTTCAATCGGCCTGAATAGTTACGCGCAGGATTGATCCTGCCCAATGCAGGATAAATCCATACAGGATACATCCTGCGCTACTTTGCCCTCGCTTGACAATCCCCCCGCCCCTGTTAAAATGAGGGGGATGCGCCAGGAAGAAATTCGCAACTTCTGCATCATCGCCCACATAGACCACGGCAAATCCACACTGGCCGACCGGCTCCTGGAACTGACCGGCACTATCTCCCCCCGGGAGATGGCCGAACAGGTACTGGACTCTATGGACCTGGAGCGGGAGCGGGGGGTCACCATCAAGGCGTCGGCGGTGCGGATGACCTACCGCGCCACCGACGGCCAGACCTACGAACTGAACCTGATAGATACCCCAGGCCACGTGGACTTCTCCTACGAGGTCAGCCGGGCGCTGGCGGCCTGTGAAGGCGCCCTTCTGGTGGTGGACGCCTCCCAGGGCATTGAAGCCCAGACCATGGCCAACCTCTACCTGGCCCTGGATGCTGGCCTGGAGATTATCCCTGTCGTCAACAAAATAGACCTCCCCGCCGCCCGGCCCGATGAAGTGGCCACGGAAGTGGCCGAACTGTTAGGTGTCCCCGTTGAGGAGGTTCTGCCGGTTTCTGCCAAAGAAGGGACCAACGTCCCGGCTGTGCTGGAAGCGGTCGTCCAGAAAATCCCCCCGCCCTCCGGTCGGCCCGATGCCCCCCTGCGAGCCCTCATCTTTGATTCCCACTATGACCCCTACAAGGGCGTCGTCGCCTACGTGCGCGTGGTGGACGGCGCAGTGGAGAAGGGCCGTCGGCTGATGCTGATGTCCACTGGCCTGGAGACCGAACCGGTGGAAATCGGCATCTTCACCCCCCAGATGCAGCCCACTGGCCGATTGGAGACCGGCGAGGTTGGCTACATCGCCACCGGCCTGAAGACCGTCCGCGATTGCCGCGTGGGCGACACGTTGACCGACGCCGACCGTCCGGCGGAAGAACCCCTCCCCGGCTACCGTCCGGCCAAGCCGATGGTCTTCGCCAGCCTCTATCCGGTGGAGGCGGAGGACTACCAGGACCTGCGGGAGGCGCTGGAGAAACTCCGCCTCAACGACGCCGCGCTGACCTTTGAGCCGGAGACGTCGCAGGCCCTCCAGTTCGGCTTCCGCTGCGGATTCCTCGGCCTCTTCCACATGGAAATTGTCCAGGAACGGCTGGAACGGGAGTACGGCCTGGACCTGATCGCCACCGCTCCCAGCGTGGCCTACCAGGTCGTCACCACCCGGGGGGAGATACTGGAAGTCTCCCGCCCCGCCGACCTGCCCGACCCCTCCGTCATCCGGGAAATCCGGGAGCCCTGGATGAGGGTGCAGATTTTCACCCCCGCCGCCTACATCGGCCCGGTGATGGAACTGGTCACCCGCCGCCGGGGCCAGTACGAGACCACGGAGTACCTGGACAGCCAGCGGGTGGTGCTGACGTTCCACATGCCCCTCTCCGAGATGATTGTGGACCTGCATGACCGGCTGAAATCGGCCACCCGGGGCTACGCCTCTATGGACTACACCTTTGAGGGCTACCGGCCCGGCGACCTGGTGAAACTGGACATTCTGGTCAACGAGCAGCCGGTGGACGCGCTGGCGCTCATCGTCCATCGGGACCAGGCCTACGAGAAGGGGTCGGCGCTGGTGCGGAGGATGAAAGAGGTCATCCCCCGCCAGTTGTTCCCGGTGCCCATTCAGGCCGCCATCGGCAGCCGCGTGATTGCCCGGGAGACGGTACGGGCGTTGCGGAAGGACGTCCTGGCCAAGTGCTACGGCGGTGACGTCACCCGCAAGCGGAAACTTCTGGAGAAGCAGAAGGCTGGAAAGAAACGGCTCAAACAGTTCGGGCAAGTGGTGCTCCCTCAGGAGGCATTCCTGGCCATCCTGAGGCTGGAGGAAGAGTAGGAAGAAGCAAGAAGTAAGAAGCAAGAAACAAGAAAATCCTGCATCCTGCATCCTGCATCCTGCATCTTGCGCAGGTCTGGAGGGGGGCATGGAGGGAGAAGGATTGGTGTGTCGGCATTGTGGCCGCCCCATTGCGGTGCCGGCTTCTACCTGCCCCTGGTGTGGGCAGACCATTATGGTCATCTGCGCTCACTGCAAGCGGTACACCGATGACCAGGGGACGGTCTGCCAGCACTGCGGCGCCCCGCTGGAACCGGCCCGTTTGGATGCCCTGCGCATCGGCGTTGGGGTAGACGACCGGACGGCCCGACTCATTATGGACCGGCAGCGGGCCCAACTGGTCGCCAGTGGCGTGGTCGCCCTGCATCTCCACGACTTCTTCTACGCCGATGCCCAACGCCGAACCGTTCTGGTGGACCTCTTTGGCCCCTCCCTGACCCCCCACCGGGAAGCCGCGGCGCTTCTGTTCGCCGCCATCGTTTATCTGATCCAGCAAGGGTACTGCGCGGTTCAACGGGCAGGAGATGGCCAATCCCTGCTCTGGGCCGAAATCCGGGCATGGGACGGGCAGATCGCCAGCCTGGAGGGCGCGCTGGCCCGGCAGGCCGGCCTGGGCCAGACTCTCGCTCTCTCGCTGCGGCAGGCTATCGCTGAAGAGGCTGGTGTCACCCCGGAGCCCGCGGGTTCGGTGGGACAGCGGAGGCGGCCCGGGACCGCGCCGTCGGCCCGTCCCGTGGCCGAGGCAGTAGTGGAGGTCGCTCGCCGCACCATCCTCCCCGACCACCAGGAGCAGGAGGCCTGCCGGGAAACGTATCGGTTGCTTGCTCAGTTCGTGCGCCAGGACCCGCCCCTGGCCCGCCGCATCGCCGAAGAGGTCCTGGAGGCGCTGGCCTGGTTTGGGGTTTGACAAAATTGGCCGGTTTGGGTATATTGGATTGGCAAAAGGCCCCAGGGAAAGGAGGTGATTCTATAGAGGAGCGTACTGCGCGTCTGTCCCCACTGATTTTCGTTCATCCCCAATCAAAATTCCAATTCCAGTTGAAGGAGGAGAGATATGCTTCGGAAAGTCCTGTTGATCGCGCTGGCGGCGATTCTGGTCCTGCCGCTCTTTGTCGGGTGCAGAAGGGATGCTGGCCCGATTAAGATCGGCGTGCAACTACCGCTGACGGGCGACTTCGCCTACGAGGGGCAGGGGATGCTCAAGTCCATCCAGTTGCTGGTGGACCAGACCAACCAGGCGGGTGGGTTGCTGGGCCGCAAGGTGGAACTGTTTGTGGAAGACGACGCCGGAGATCCCGGGCAGTCCTCCCAGGTGGCCCAGAAACTGGTGGACGCGGGCGTGATTGCGGTCATCGGCGCCTATAACTCCAGCGCCACCGAGCCGGCCTCCGTGATTTACAACGAGGCGGGCATCCTCCACATCACCCCCTCCTCCACCGCGACCCGGCTCACCGAGAAGGGTTTTAAGCGCTTCTTCCGCGTCTGTTTCTTAGACGACCGCCAGGGGCTCTTCGCGGCGAAGTTCATGAAAGAAGTGCTGGGTGTGAAGAAGATTGGCATCCTGCACGACAACTCCACCTACGCCCAGGGGCTGGCGGAGCATACCAAACGCTATGCCGAGGAGTTGGGGCTGGAGGTGGCCTTCTATGACGCTATCAACCCCGCCGATAAAGACTTCACGCCCACTCTCACCCGTATCGGCGGCGCTGGCCTGGAAGCCATCTACTTCACCGGCTACCACGCTCAGGGCGGCCTGCTCCTGAAGCAAACGGGCGACCTGGGGCTGAAAATCCAGTGGGTGATGGGGAACGCCTGCAACAACCCCGAACTGATCCAGATCGCCGGGGTGGAGAACGCCAGGGGAACCTACGTCACCACCGAGCCGCTGCCGAAGGACGTGAACGTCCCCGAGGCAAAGAAGTACGTGGAGGACTTCAAGGCCCGCTACGGTGAGGAGCCGGCCAGTGTCTGGTGGATGATGGCCGCGGAGGCCTTCAACGTCATCCGCTACGCCATTGAGCAGACCAAATCCACCGACCCGAAGGTGCTGGCGGAGTTCCTCCATCAGGCCGAGAACATCAACGGCATCACCGGCCCCATCCTGGGCTGGGATGAGAAGGGCGACCGCCTGGGCACCATTCACGTGGCCTACATCATCAACGAGAAGGGCGAGTTCATCCTGAACCCGCAGCAGCCCTCGCCGTAACGGTGGACGGCCAGGCCGGGGGAGTCCGGGGATCCCCGGACTCCCCCTTCTGAGTGGGAGGGATAATGAGCGATATGGTGGCCGTTGTGGAAAAACAGATCCGACTGTCTGTGCATCATGCAGACCGCCTGAGCCGCCTGGCCAGAGCCAAAGCCATCAGCGAGGATCAGATTGTTGAGAAAGCGTTGGACATTCTTTTCAGCCTGACGGATCTCCTGGACCAGCAGGTTGAACGAGGTGGGTGGTCATTCCTGTCGGAAGGCTCATTGCAGCGGGTGTGGGACAACGAAGAGGATGCCCGTTACGACCATTGGAGGGAACTCTATGGCGTTTCAGCGCGGTGATGTCGTTCTGGTGCCGTTTCCATTCAGTGACCTCAGCACAACAAAAGTGAGGCCAGCGGTGGTGGTGAGCGGTTCGCTGTACCATACCACAGAACCTGACCTGATTCTGGCAGCGATCACCTCCAGGGTCGCCACGGCCAATGGGCCGTTGGACTACGTATTGCGGGATTGGCAAGCAGCCGGTCTGCGGTACCCTTCCGCCGTCAAACCGGTGTTGTTTACCCTTGATCCGACTCGTGTTATCTACCGTGTCGGTGCTCTGACTCCATCGGATCTGGCCGAAGTGGGCCAACGGCTACGCCACGCTTTGGAGTTGTAAGTACCTTCGGTTTAAACTGTGGAAAGAGTTTTGCGGCGGGCGGCTGCGCCGCCCGCCGCAAAACCTATTTGTAACTATTCAGCCGATTGAAATCGTCCTCCCTGGGCACTTCGTGCCGGGTGTCGGCCTTCGCCGACACTCTGAGGTCGGCGAAGGCCGACCATCGGCCGCAGGCCCAGGAAGGCTGACTTCAGCCAGCGCGCATAGTTACACCTATTTTTCTCTAACGGAGGGCCTATCCGATGCAACAACTGCTCCAGCAACTCATCAACGGCATCACCATCGGCTCCTTCTACGCCCTGGTCGCCCTGGGCTATACAATGGTGTACGGCGTGCTGAAAATGATCAACTTCGCCCACGGCGGCCTCTTTATGTGGGGAGCATATGTGGGGTTGACCGGGTTGAGCCTTCTGGTCGCCTGGGTGGGCCAGAGCGGCCCCGGCCTCATCTTCCCCGTCTCCGTACTGGTTATCGTCACCATCGCTATGATCGGCGTCCTGGTGGAACGGGTCGCCTACCGCCCGCTCCGTTCGGCAGGACGGCTGGCTCCCGTCATCTCAGCGCTGGGTGTCGCCTTCATCCTGGAGAGTCTGGCCCGTAACGTCTACGGCGCCAGCTGGAAAACCTACCCGGCGGGGCTCGTTCCCAGCGGCCGGATTGTCCTTCTGAGCGAGGCACGGGTCAGCCTGATGCAGGTGATGGTTCTGCTCATCTCCTTTATGCTGATGGCGCTCCTGTATCTTTTCGTCTACCGCACCCGCATCGGCACCGCCATGCGCGCCGTTTCGCTGGACCACGAGGTTTCCCGGTTGATGGGGATAGACGTAGACCGCATCATCGCCACCGTCTTCCTGATTGGCCCGGGGTTGGGCGGAATGGCCGGGCTGATTGTGGGCCTCTACTACGGCTCCTTTGACTTCACGCTGGGCTGGTCATTCGGCCTGAAGGCCTTTATTTCCGCCATTCTGGGCGGCATCGGCAACATCCCTGGCGCGATGCTGGGCGGGATGATGCTCGGCATCATAGAAACACTGGGAGCGGGTTACGTCTCGCCCCAGTGGAAGGATGTCATTGCGTACTTGATCCTCATTCTGATTCTGATCTTCCGCCCCACCGGCCTGCTGGGTGAACGGGTGGCGGAGAAATTGTAGCGGGAGGAGAGCGATGGCGAACCTGCGGGCACGTCTCCAGAAAATTCCCCCTCTCTGGTGGCAGGCGGGCCTTCTGACCCTGGCCGTCCTGCTCCCGCTCCCGTTGAGCGACTATTATCGCTCGGTGCTCTGGCGAACCGGCCTCTACGCCATCCTGGGGCTGAGCCTGAATATCATCGTCGGCTATGCGGGACTGTTCCAACTGGGCCACGCCGCCTTCTACGCGCTGGGCGCGTACACATCGGCGCTTCTCAATCTCCATTTTGATATCCCGCTCATCCTGACCTGGCCAGCCAGCATCCTGGTGGCCGCGCTCTTCGGGTACCTCATCTCTCGTCCCATCCTGCACCTGCGCGGCGACTATCTCTGTATCGTGACCATCGCTTTCGGCGAAGTGGTCCGGCTGGCGCTGGTCAACAACATTTTTGGCATCACAGGTGGCGCGAACGGCCTGAGCGGCATTGACCGCCCGGTCCTCTTCGGCCTGGTGCTGCGGAGCCCCATCCATCACTACTACCTGGTCCTTTTCTTCCTGGTCCTGACGCTTTTTGCCGTCCGGCGGCTGGAGAACTCCCGCCTGGGGCGGGCCTGGATGTACGTACGGGAGGACGAGACCGCCGCTGAGGCAATGGGGATAGATACGACGCGGGCCAAACTGCTGGCCTTCGTCCTGGGTTCCGGGTGGGCCGGGATGGCCGGGGCCCTCTACGTGGCCCGGGTGCCCGTCGTCTCTCCGGACCTGGCCCGCTTCATAGAGTCGGTCATTATGTTCTGCATCGTCGTCCTGGGCGGCACCGGCTCCATCCCGGGCGTCTTCGTCGGCACTCTAGGGATGATCACCCTGCCGGAAATCTTCCGCGCTCTGAAGACCTGGCGGGACGCCTGGATGGGTGTGGCGATGGTCGCTATGATGATCGCCCGTCCCGAAGGCCTGTGGCCCAGCCGACGGGTGCGAATGGAGATTCGGGGGGAGGAGTAGCACGAAAGACGCGAAAGGCACGAAAGGGGAGGATAGATGGCACTGCTGGAACTTCGTGACCTGACCAAGCAGTTCGGTGGGTTGACGGCTGTGGACCATGTCAGTTTCTCCCTGAATGAGGGGGAGATTCTGGGGCTCATCGGTCCGAACGGGGCCGGGAAGACAACCATCTTCAACCTGATCACCGGCATCTATACCCCGACGTATGGGGAAATTTTCTTTGACGGTCACCGGATTGCCCATCCGCCGCTGAATGCCCGGAAGTTCATCACCCCGGTCTGGTGGCTGCAGTGGGTGCCGGTCCGGTCGGTCCGGGAGCGGTGGGACCAACTGCGGACGCTGCGGCCCCACGAGGTCACCGAATTGGGCATCGCCCGCACGTTCCAGACCATTCGCCTGTTCAAGAATATGACTGTTCTGGAGAACGTGATGGCCGGCGTCCACCACCGGACCCGGGCCGGGGTGTGGGGGGCTCTCTTTCGCCCACCGGCCCAACGGAAAGAAGAGCAGTTCATTGTCGCTGAAGCGGAAAGGCACATCCGGTTTATGGGGCTCTCGGAGTTCCGGGACGAGTTGGCCAAGAATCTCCCATACGGGCATCAGCGACGACTGGAGATCGCCCGTGCGCTGGCGGCCCACCCCCGTCTGCTTATTCTGGACGAACCGGCGGCCGGCCTGAACGAGCAGGAGACGCTGGAACTGATGGACCTCATCCGCCAGATTCGGGATTCGGGCATCAC
>JAGHZG010000337.1 GCA_017743275.1 Chloroflexota bacterium
CGATACGCGATAAGCGATTCGCGATACGCGATAAGCGATTCGCGATACGCGATAAGCGATTCGCGATACGCGATAAACGATTTGACAACCCGGCCGAGTGATGTTAAACTGAACTCTGCGATCCACAAGAGACGGAGACCCGATGAGTGGCTTCTACTGGATTCTGCCCGGCCTTCTGGCCGGTCGGCCCGGGCCGCAGACTGTCCCCTGGGACCTGGCCGAACTCTGGGAGACGGGGTTCCGGACCATCGTCTCGCTGGTGCCGGTGGACGGGGAACCGATCCGGCGGGCAGGATTCCGCCACCTGCTGGTGCCGCTCAACGGCGGGCTGGCGTTTCTCCCCCCGATGCGGCGCCGACTGGCGCGACGGATGCGCCTGGTGGTGGACTTTGTCGCTGAAGAGGTCGCGGCCGGGCGCCCCACCCTGGTCCACTGCCGCAAGGGCAACGACCGCACGGGTGCCGTACTGGCGGCCTACCTGGCCTGCTATGGGGGACTGACCCCCGAAGAGGCTGTCCGTCGGGTCCTGGAAGCCAATCCGCATGCGATGCGTTCGCTGGGGTTCAAGGGCCTGGTAAGAGTGATCTGTTCGGAGGAATTCTGACCCCTTGGTCCGTGCCGATTCTGTGAACAATAAGACACCCACACTGACCGAAATTCTGGGTTCCCTGCGGGCCGGTCAGACCAACCGCCGGACCCTCTACGGCCTCTCCAATCTGGAACGGAGCGAGGCCGAGCAGGTCTGGGCCGTCTGGAGTGAACTGCCCGTCGCGACCCGGCGGAAGATGGCCCAGATGATGGTGGAAATCGCCGAGAGCGACTTTGAGGTCAACTTTGACGAGGTGTTCCGGCTGGTCCTGGAGGACCCGGACGCCACGGTGCGCCTGGCCGCCGTGGACGGCCTCTGGGAGAACGAGGACTTTCGCCTGGTGCCGGTGCTGGCCAACGTGTTGCTGAACGACCCGGCCGCTGAGGTTCGGGCGGCGGCCGCCTCTTCCCTGGGTCGCTTTATGCTCTCCGGCGAACTGGGCAAAATCCGCCCCCGCCCCCACCAGCAGGCCTTCCAGGCCCTTCTGGCCGCCTGCACCAACGAGAAGGAAGACCTGGAGGTCCGGCGGCGGGCGCTGGAATCCCTGGCCTACTCCGGCGAGAGTGTGGTCATTGACCTCATCCGCGCCGCCTACTGGCATCCCGACGAGCGGATGCGCATCAGCGCCGTCTTCGCCATGGGCCGCAGCGCCGACGACCGCTGGGCCCCCGAGGTCCTGCGGGAACTCCACAACCCCAGCCCCCAGATGCGCTACGAGGCCGCCCGGGCCTGCGGAGAACTGGAACTGGCCGATGCGGTGCCCGCCCTGCTGGAACTCATAGAGGATGTGGACGCCGAGGTCCAGGAGGCCGCCATCTGGGCCCTGGGGCAGATCGGTGGAGACGAGGCGCGTCAGGCCCTGGATGCCTGTCGCCACTCCGATAACGAGGCCCTGCGCGGCGCTGCGCGGGAAGCCCTACGGGAACTGGAATTCCGCCACGGCGACCTGGGGGCATTCCTGCTGTTTGACTTCTTTGAAGATGAAGAGGACGACGAGGAGGACTGGGACGAGGATTGGGATGAAGAGTGGGAGTAGGAAGGACGGAGTAGGAAGTAGGGAGTACGAAGTAGGAAGTAGGGAGTACGAAGTAGGAAGTAGGGGGTACGGATTGACCCTTGCCATCCTGCTTCTGGCCGTTTTGCTCTTTCCGGCGCCCTCTGCGGTCATTGCGGGCCCGGCGCCGTTCCAGGAAACACCCATCACCGTTAAAGAGGCCTCCATTACATACACCTTCGGCCAGCAGGCCGTCTTCTCCATCCAGGCCGCTTCGTCGACCAACATCACCGGCCTTTACCTCTACATCCGGTCGGAAGGCGGCGAGCGGGTGGAAGTCACCTCTGTCCCACTGGAGCCCGGCCCGTCGGTCCAGGCGACGTTCACCCGGGACCTGCGCCTTTTCCCCTTTCCCCCCTTCGGTACGGTCACCTGGTGGTGGGAGGTGCGGGACGCGGCGGGTCACCAACTGACCACCCCTCCCTCCACCTTTCGCTACGAGGACAACCGGCTGAACTGGTTCCGGCGGACGGCCGGACCGGTCGCCGTCTACAGCACCGTAGACGACCCCCAGTATATGCAGGCGGCGCTGGATATTGCCACCGTCGGCCTGGAACGAATCTCCCGCTCCCTGAACGCGCCGGTACCGGAGAAAGTGGAAATCTACCTCTACCCGTCGCTGGCTGACCTGCAGGCCGCGCTGCGGATGGCCGGTCGGGCGTGGATGGGCGGACAGGCCCGCCCCGAACTGGGCGTCATCCTGGTCGCAGTCCCCTACAACGAGGGATACATGGCCCAGATGGAGCAGGAGATTCCCCACGAACTCACTCACCTCCTTGTCTACCGTCTGGCAGGCCCAGAGGGGTACCGGTACATCCCCGCCTGGCTGAACGAAGGACTGGCGATAGCCTACCAGACCCGTCCCGACCCCAATCTGGACTCCCTGCTGGAACGGGCGCGGAGCGAGAGGCGCCTCATCCCCATCCGGGACCTCTGTTTCCCCTTCTCCACTGACCCGGCGGAAGCGCTGCTGGCCTATGCCGAAAGCGGGAGTCTGGTGCGCTACATCCGGCGACAATACGGCGATAGCGGCATCCGTGCTCTCCTGCAGGCCTACGCCGACGGCGCCGACTGTGACGGCGGGGTCCGGCGGGCCCTGCACGTGTCGCTGGAGCAACTGGAGCGGGCCTGGCGGGCCGACCTGAGCGGCATGGGAAAGTGGATGGTGTGGATTGCGGACAACAGTGCCGGGCTGGCCCTCTGGGGGCTGAGCGTACTCCTGGCCCTGCCCATCGCCCTCGCCGGGCGCCCGAAGAAATGGAACACGGGTAGACACGGATGAACGCGGATAGACATAGATTTTCAGGATTTTGTGTAACGACTAACCACAGGCCGATGGAACTACCCACCCCGACCCGTTTGCAGATAATGTAGCGCAGGCTTTAGTCTGCGAATACAGACCTGGCGGCCTGCGCTACAAGTGGGCACACCTCATCCCTCCCCCAACCCCCTACCTTCTCTTGATCTTCGGGAAGGGGGTGGCGGTGGTAGCGAAACTGCCGGGGGT
>JAGHZG010000338.1 GCA_017743275.1 Chloroflexota bacterium
CGGTCAGGGTGTCGTAGCCGACGGTGAGGGCCAGGCCGCCGGGGAGGGTGGCCTGAGCGCCGGTCGTGCCCGCGCGGGCCACGCGCACCGCCGCCTCTACGTGGACGAAGTCCACATCCCGCAGGTGCGGGCGCAGCCGGTAGGCGGCCTCCCGCAGGAGCGCCCGCTGCAGCGCCAGCGGCTGGGCCTGCCACCCGGCCCGGTCCAGGACGATGGCCTCCTCCGTCTCCTCTCGCACCACCTGGCCCCAGGCCCACTCCCGCATCTGGACCAGGAGTTCGTAGTCGGCGGCCACCACCTCCGCCGTGTGGCAGAGGCGACGGCGGATGTTGGGGTTGTAGGTCTCCAGAAGCGGTAGGAGTTCGTGGCGCAACCGGTTGCGGAAGTACGTCGTATCCAGGTTGGAGCGGTCAAAGCGGGGCGTAAGGCCCTGTTCGGCGCAGTACTGCTCTATTCGGGCGCGCGGGGTGCCCAGGAGCGGGCGGATCAGGATGGGGAGATGGTCCGGGAGGGGAAACCGGTCCACCTTTTGCAGGAGACGGTACTCGGCGAAGGGCGTCGCCGGGCGCATCCCCCGCAGTCCGGCCAGCCCTGCGCCGCGCAGGAAGTGCATGAGAACCGTCTCGGCCTGGTCGTCGGCGTTATGGCCCACGGCGACCTTCGTCGCGCCGACGCGCCCGGCGACGTGGGCCAGGAAGGCGTAGCGGATCCGGCGGGCCGCCTCCTCAAAGGCCAGTTTGTGCTGGCAGGCGATGGCGGGGACGTCCTCCCGGGCCAGGGTGGCGGGCAGGCCCCACTCCCGGGCCAGGTCGGCGACGAAGGCGGCATCGGCGTCCGCGTCCTCGCCCCGCGCGCCGTGGTGGAGATGGGCCACGTGCAGTTGGAGACGGCACTCATCCCGCAGGCGCAACAGGAGGTGGAGCAGGCAGAGGGAATCCGGCCCGCCGGAAACGCCCACCACCACCCCGTCGCCGACATTCAGCAGGTCGTGGCGGCGGATAAAATCCCGGACTTCTCGCAACAGGTCGGACATGAAGCAGGTCGCAGGTAGGGGCGAGGCATACCTCGCCCGTACGCAGGTAGTAAGGGTGGGGCTCGTTTTGCTCTTACCCCGAACCGGTCACCTTGTAGACCCGGTCGCCGGGGCGGGCCCGAAAGGCGACGCGGATGCCCACCTGGTCGCCCGGGCCGGCCTCGGCGATGTCCTGATGCCAGGCCTGCATGGAAGTGACCCGCTGGGTGAAGTCAGTGGTATGGCCGCGTACCCGGATGGTGTCGCCCACAGCCAGCCGCCCGGTGAGCGTGACTCCCATCACGCTGATTTTGCCGTACCAGTGAGAGACCCGCCCGATCAGTTCTTCCTCCATCATAGCCCCTTTCCTCCTTCCCTATGGGAAAAACCACAAAGACACGAAGATAAAAAGTTTTAAAATATTTTCTTGGTGTCTTCGTGTCTTCGTGGTAGAAATCACGCCACCTGGGATTTCAGGTACGCCTCCATAAAGGCGTCCAGTTCTCCGTCCAGTACGGCCTGAGTGTTGCCGGTCTCGTAGCCGGTTCGGTGGTCCTTGACCAGTTGGTAGGGATGGAGGACGTAGGAGCGAATCTGGTTGCCCCAGGCCGCCTCTACATGTTTGCCTTTGATTTCCGCCAGTTCCCGCTGGCGCTTCTCCTCTTCCAGTTCCATCAGGCGGGCCCGGAGGACCCGCAGGGCCGTCTCCCGGTTCTGGGTCTGGGAGCGTTCGTTCTGACAGGTGACGACGATGCCGGTGGGGATGTGGGTAATGCGGACGGCGGTCTCGTTTTTCTGCATGTGCTGACCGCCGGCGCTGGAGGAACGGAACGTCTCTATCTTCAGGTCGTCCGGGTTAATCTGGATGCCGGCGGTCTCCGGCAGGTCGGGCCAAACCTCCACCAAGACGAAGGAGGTGTGGCGACGGTGGGCGGCGTCAAAGGGGGAGAGGCGCACCAGCCGATGGACGCCCCGCTCCGCCCGCAGGTAGCCGTAGGCGTAGGGTCCGGAGACGGCGACAGTGGCCCGTTTGATGCCGGCCTCTTCTCCGTAGAGCCGGTCCACCAGGTCGGTTTTGTAGCCCCGAGACTCGGCCCAGCGCAGGTACATGCGCAGGAGCATCTCGGCGAAGTCCTGCGCGTCGGTGCCGCCGGCCCCGGCGTGGATGGCCAGGAAGGCGTCGTTCCGGTCGTAGGGGCCGGAGAAGAGGAGCCGAAACTCCATTTTTTCCAGTCGGTTCTCTACTTCTTCCGCTTCTTTCTGCAACTCCTCCGTCAGGCTTTCATCGCCCAGCGCGGCCAGTTCCAGGGCATCCGCGACCCGCCGCTCCAGGGCGACCCAGGGCTCCAACTCGTCCCGCAGGTTCGCCAGGCGCTGCATAACCTGCTGGGCGGCTTCCGGGTCGTCCCAGAAACCCGGCGCGGCGGCCTGTTCTTCCAGACGGGCAATCTCCTGTTCCTTGCCGTCCAGGTCAAAGCCGCCTCCGGATGTCCTGAAGTCGGGCTTGCAGGGCGAGCAAACGACCTTGCAATTCGTCCATTAACTTGTTTCTCCCTCCAGATGAGATGTGCAGTACGGGCAGCGGGTGGCCTTCAGCGGGATGGTGGAGAAGCAATACGGGCACTCCTTTGTCGTCGGCGCGGCGGATGCGGTCTCTTTAATCCGCCGTATGCGGTTGATCGGACGAACGATGAAGAAGAAGACCGCCGCTGTCACGATGAAGAAGTTCAGCACTGTATTGATGAATAGGCCGTAGTTGATAGTCGGCGCGCCCGCCGCCTGCGCCTCCGCCAGACTGGCATAGCGGCCCGACAGGCTGATGAAAAGGTTGGAGAAGTCCACCTTGCCCAGAATAAAGCCAATGGGTGGCATCAGGATGTCCTTCACCAGCGAGTTGACGACGCTGCCGAAGGCAGCGCCGATGATGATGCCGATAGCCATATCCAGAACGTTGCCTCGCAGGGCAAACTCTCTGAATTCTTTCAACAAGGTGGCCTCCTTAAAGGATTCATGACTTGGGATGGTTCAATTTTCCGGGGAAATATGTTGGCACTTTTTACGGACGCTAAAATTCCGCCTGGCCCTCACCCCACCCCCTGCCCCCTCTCCCGCTCGCCTTCGGCGGCGGGCGAGGA
>JAGHZG010000339.1 GCA_017743275.1 Chloroflexota bacterium
AGTTAGGGCCTGGGTTGGCGGCCCTTCTGGCCCCGGAGGAAACGGCCATTATTTTGGGCGAAATTTAGGTAGTTACGCCCCTGCTCTGAAAAAGGCCAAACTTCAGGGAGGGGGTAGCGGCGAGGCCGCTGGGGAGAGGTGAGGCTAAACAGTTACCCCTTTCTCTCCCTTCGTGCCCTTCTGGGTTTTTGAAAAAGGTCCAGCCATTCCTGAATCTCGTCTTCGGACATACGCGGAGCCCGTTTTTCATGCGGAGCAGAAGGTGGCGCCTGCATTTCGGCGACGAACTCCTCCGCGGAGACGACCCGCGCGCCAGCCTGCCGGGCGATGCGCTGGATTTCGCGATCCGAGGAGACGACCAGCCAGCCTGCGGGGTCGCGAATCTTCCGCAGGCGCTCCCGGATGACGTCATCGGCATGGCGGCCTGCCGGAGCGAAGACCACTTCCACCTCGGGCGTGCTCAGGGCCCCGGAGCGTCCACCCAGCACACCCGCATCAAAGACGACAACCGCCCGCCGTCGGTGATGTCGGCAGTACCGCTGCAATCGGCGCACCAGTTCCGCCTCGTCATCCGGATCCGCCAGGCTGAGCCCCGGAATTTTGCCGATCAGGTTGTGGCCATCAATCAAAAGAGGCATAAGAGCAAGATTGCAAGATGCAAGAGTGCAAGATGCAAGAGTGCAAGATGGTTTAAGGGCGTTTGGCTTCCAGGGCTTCAGCGTAAAGGCGGTAGGCATCTCCGACGGTACGGACCTGCCAGGCTGTCTCTATCGGGATCAGGATTCCCCTCTCCTCCAGACTGAGCATCATCTCCACCAACTGGATAGAATCGGCCATCAAGTCCTCCACGAACGATGCCTCCGGCGACACTTTGGACTCATCCACGTCCAGTTCTTCCGCCACGATGCGGCGGAATTCCTCAAAGGTAATCCTGGGCATCGGGACCTCCTGATGTGAGATGAGTGCGCTTTACAGGGATTGTTGATACACCCGGAAGTGCTTATACCGTTCCGCCCCCCACCGCTGCGCGACCAGGTTCATCATCAGGTTGTACTCGCCCGTGACGGAGCCGTCCAGCCAGGCGTAACCCCGCTCCATAAAGCCCCGAATCACCTCCAGGTAGAGCAGCGCGTCTATGCCCCGCATCCGATATTGGTCCAGAACTCCCATTAACTTGAATGAAGCCACATCAATCTGACGGATCAACCGGCGCACCCGCAGCCAGTTGAACGGAAACAGGTGTCCGTTCAGGTGGATGAGGACCCGGTTGATGTCCGGAATGGCCACCCCGAACCCCACCGGTTCTCCCCCAATTTCGGCGATAATCGCCATCTTCGGGTCTATCAGCGAGCGCAAGGGGTTGGCCATCGCGATGAAGTCCTCTTCCGACATCGGGACGTAATCCGGAAAGTGCTTCAGGGTTTCGTTGAACAGATACCAGACCACCCGCACCTCCCGGTCCCAGTCGTCCAGACGAATGGAGCGCAGGGTGACCTTGCTGACCCGCCGGGCGGCCTCGGCCACGTGGAGAATCTCTGGGGGGACATTCTCCAGGTTTTCGCCGATTTGGTGGCGGAAAATCCGGTAGGCGTAGAAGTCGGCGTGTTTCTCCAGGCCGTACTGTTCCAGGAAGGGGGCGTAGTACGGCGGGGTATGGGATTGGAGCATCACCGGGGGGCAGTCGGCGCCAGCGATGAGGACGCCTCCGTGATCGGACTGGGTGAAGTTCATCGGGCCGCGCATCACTGTGGCCCCCTGGTCCCGGAGCCAGTCCCGCGCGGCGTCCAGCAGAGCGGCGGCCACGGAGTAGTCCTCCACTACCTCAAAGAAGCCGAAGCCTCCCACTGCCTCGCCCCGGTATTCGTTGGCGCGATGGTCCACAAAGGCCACAATGGTCCCCACCACCTCCCGCCCCTCCCGGGCCAGCAGGCGCAGGACATCGGCATGGCGGAAAAAGGAACCGCGCTCGGGGTCCAGACTCTTCATCTGGTCGGAAATCAGGGGCGGCACCCAGTTCCGGTCCCCCCGATAGACCCGCCATGGGAAGCGGACAAAGGCCTCCAGGTCGCGACGGCTCTGGACTGGCTCAACGGTGACCATATTCCACCTCCAGTGCTACTATGCCACTAAAGGGAGAATTTGTCAAATGGAGACGACGGACGACAGACCACAGACCACAGACGACAGACGACGGACCACAGACGACGGACCATAGACGACGGACGATAGAGAGTGGTCAGTGTGGTCGGTCGTCAGTGGTCGGATTGTGGGAATCGCTGGCCTGTGCTACAATACTTCTATGCTGCCGATGTCTGCTCTGAGGCGAATCATCGGGATACTGGTTGTACTTTGTGGGCTGGTTCTGGTCGGCGGTCGCGCGGGCGCTCAGGAGGAGAGTCCGACGATGCAGTTCTACGCGCGGGTGAACAGGGCCCGGCTGGATAACGGACTCCCTCCCTACGGCTGGTCCGACCTGCTGGCGGCGGCGGCCCGGCGCCATGCCGAAGACCTGGCCGCCCACCGCCGGGCCTCCCACACCGGCTCCGATGGCTCCACCCCCCGGCAGCGCATCGCTGAGGCAGGCTACGCCGCGTGGGGGAACGGCGCGGTCGTCGGGGAGAACTTCTGGACCGGGTACGGGAGCGTCCAGGACGCGCTGGACTGGTTTCTGGGCGACCCGCCCCATCGGGAGAACATCCTCAGCACCCGCTACCGGGAAATCGGCATCGGCGTGGCGACCGACAGCGAAGGGCGGGCCTACTACGTCCTGGATTTCGGGGCGCGGCCGAACGTTCTCCCCGTCTTCATTAACGATGGCGCTCCCAAGACCGAATCCCCTCAGGTTGCCATCCGGCTGACCAACGAGGAAGCATATCCCCAGGGAGAAGGGAGCGCGTTTATGGGCCGCGCGATAGAGGTTCGGCTGAGCAACGCGCCGGATTTCAGCGGGGCATCCTGGCAGTCGTGGGAGCCTCTGCTATCCTGGACGCTCCCCGCCGAGCCGGGGGAACACTGGGTGTACGTGCAGTTCCGGGACGGGGCCGGGCGGACGGCGGGCTCCGCCGATAGCATCGTCCTGGTTCTGCCGGGCACTACTCCCGTCCCGCCTGCTCCCACCCACACGCCGACGCCGGAGCCCACTGT
>JAGHZG010000340.1 GCA_017743275.1 Chloroflexota bacterium
CGGACGTCGGCGTCGTCAAAGACGGGGGTGGTGGAGGTGGTGGCGGTGCAGACCACGTCTGCCCGGCGGACCGCCTCGGCGGGGCTGGCGGCGACGTGGACCGGTATCCCCAACCGCCCGCCCATCTCCTCCGCATACGCCTGGGCCCGCTGGAGGTCCACGTCGTAGACCCAGGCCTCCCGGATGGGCCGCACCGCGCAGACCGCCTCCAGTTGGGTGCGGCCCTGCACCCCCGCGCCGAAGACGGCGGCGACGGCGGCATCCGGGCGGGCCAGGAGGTCGGTGGCGGCGCCGGAGGCGGCCCCCGTCCGCAATGCCGTCAGCGACGCGCCCTCCATCGCCGCCACGGGCGCCCCGGTCTGGGCGTCTATGACCACCACCAGGGCGTGGATGAGGGGCAGGCCCCGGGCCGGATTGTCGTTGAAGACGGACACCATCTTGACCGCCATCTGGTCGTCGGCGGCGAGATAGGCGGGCATGAAGAGAGTCAGGCCGTTGTGCCGGGGGACGTGGACCGGCACCCGCAGCGGCACCTCGGCCTGTCCGGTGGAGAGTTGGGCAAAGGCCCGCTTCATGGCCTCCACCGCCTCCCGCATGGGGAGGGCCTGGCGGACGTCGCGATGGGAAAGGATGAGCATGGGACCTCCTGAAACGTGAAGAGTGAAACGTGAAACGTGAAACGTGAAACGTGATGGGTAGCCTTCGTGTCCTTCGTGGTTTTTAGAGAACGAAAACCGGGCGCGAGAGGGCGCGCGAGAGGTCGTCCGGATGCATCTCGTCCAGCGACTGGCCCTGGGGGCCGTGGAACATCACGCCAGGCAGGACGACGGTCTCTGAGGACGGGCACTCCCGCAGGTGAGCCACCACGTCCTGACCGGTCAGGAGGCCTGCCACGGTGACCGTCTCGCCGAAAAAGCGGTTGGGGACGGGGACGACGTCGGCCCGGATGCCGGTGCGGTCGGCGAATTTCGCCGCCAGGCCCTCCAGCACAGGCGCCATCAGCACCCCCGTGACCCAGGTCTGGGCTGGCCCCCCCAGGCCAGCCAGCTTCCGCTCACCTCCCGCCACCGGTCCAGCAGCGCCCGCACCAGCCCCACTCCGTTCTCCGCCAGGTCCAGGCCGTCGTAGGCCGCGCGCGGGGGAACGGCCTCCCCCAGCCGGAGATACCACTCGTCGCTCAGGTAGACAAAACGCACGCCCAGTTGCCGCCGCAACCGCCGCTGCCAGGCCGTCACCTGCTCCCAGACCCCGCGCATCTCCTGCGGGGTGTACGGTCGGCATCCGCCCCGGTGGTACTTCGTCAGCCCCACCGGCACCACGCTGACAGAGCGGACGGACGGGTAGAGGTCCGCCAGGTCGCCGATGGACCGGTCCAGATGGGTGCCGTCGTTCAGACCCGGCACCAGGACCAGTTGGGTGTGGACCTCAACGCCCATGCGGGCCAGGCGGCGCAGGCCGTCCAGGACGTCCGGGGCGCGGGGGTTGCCCAGAATCCGCCGCCGCAGGTCGGGGTCGGTGGCGTGGACAGAGACGTAGAGGGGGCTCAGGTGTTGCTCCTCAATGCGGGCCCAGTCCTCCTCCGTCAGGTTGGTCAGGGTGATGTAACTGCCGAACAGGAAGGAATACCGGTAGTCGTCGTCCTTGATGTAGAGGGACGGGCGCAGTCCCCGGGGCATCTGGGCGACGAAGCAGAACTCGCAGCGGTTGTTGCAGCGACGGATGTCGTCAAAAGTGGGACGGGCGAAGTCCAGGCCCAGGGGTTCGTCGTACCGGCGGCGCGCCCGCAGGGTCTGCTCCTCCCCTCCCCGGCGGACGCGCAGGGTCAGCCGCTCCTGGGCCCCGTAGAACTGGACGTCTATGAGGTCCCGCAGCGGGTGCCCGTTGATGGCCAGGAGTTCGTCGCCGGGGCGCAGGCCCAGCCGCGCGGCCAGACTATCCGGATGGACGGCGGAGATGAGACCGGGCATGAGGAATGACCAATGACAGAATGACCAATGACAGAATGACCAATGACGGAATGACCAATGGGTTTGCTATTCCGACTCGGGCAGCGGGGACCAGCGGTAACTCAGTTTGTAACTGCGGGCAATCATCAGCGTCTGGGTGGAGCGGACGCCAGGTATCTGGTGAATCTGCTGGAGCAGGAAATCGGTCAGGTGGCTCAGGTCGCGGCAGAAGACTTCCATGACCAGGTCAAAGGCCCCCAGCGTCATGACCAGATAACTGACTTCGGGGAGTTCGGCGATGCGGCGGGCCACCTCGTCTATCTGGCCCGGGGCGACAGTGACGCCGACAATCGCCGGGGCCTGGAATCCCAGCGCGTAGGGGTCCACGATGCCCACAGTGCGGATCACCCCCGCCTCCACCAGGGCCCGGTAGCGGAGACGGACGGTCGTCTCGGAGACGCCGGCCTGGCGGGCGATGTGGGTGAAGGGGGTCCGCCCGTCCTGCTGCAGGGTCTGCAGGATCAGACGGTCCAGGTCGTCCATTGGGGTCTGCATGCACGCCTCCTGCGGTCAGCGGAAATGGCGGGGGAGGGGTTTTGCGGCGGCCGAAGGCCGCCGCAAAACCCCGTCCGTCCCTTCCGTTATGATACTGCATCTTGCCGGGTTTGCAAGGGGGATGCTTCGTGCGCAGACGGGCGGAATGGTGTATAATCCGGCCAGTAAACCCCATCGCCATAATCCCAACTTTGCCCGACGGTAAACCGTCGGGCTCAATCTGCAAAGCCCCCTTCGGGGGCTACCATAGCCCGAAGGGCTTCGGATAATCAGCCCGGGCGTTTACGTCCGGGCAATCCGGCCGAAACAAATGAGGTATAAGGAGCCCGATGAGCCTCTACTACACGACGATGGAATCCCCTTTTGGCCCGTTGATGCTGGTCGCCACGCCGACGGGCCTGTGCCGGGTGGGGCTGCCCGGCGAGGGTCGGGACGCTCTGGAGGAGTGGCTGACCCGGTGGGCAGGGCCGGAGCCTCTGGAGGAGAACCCGGCCGCCCTCTCCCCGGCCGTCGCCCAACTGCGGGAGTACTTCTCCCGCCTCCGCCGGGAGTTTGACCTGCCCCTGGACCTGCGGGGCACCCCGTTCCAGCAGCAGGTCTGGGAGGAACTCCGGAAGGTCCCCTACGGCCAGAC
>JAGHZG010000341.1 GCA_017743275.1 Chloroflexota bacterium
CCGGGGCCGGCGCCTCCGGCGCCCTCACCTCCGGCGGCGCCACCTCCCGCAACCACTCCGGTATCTCCGCCGGGGCCGGCGCCTCCGGCGCCCTCACCTCCGGCGGCGCCACCTCCCGCAACCACTCCGGTATCTCCGCCGGGGCCGGTGCCTCGGGCACTTCCGGCGCGGCTTCCTCCGGCATCAGCCAGGCCGGTACGGCAATCCCCTCTTCCTCCACCACAGAAGGAACACCCTCCTCCCCCAGGCCGATTTCCTCCAGCCACGCCGGAATCTCTATCCGAATCTCCGCGGCCCGTTCCAGGTCCACCAGCGCCCGCTCCTCAGAGACAGGAACCCCAACCCCCGGACGCGCGACCGGGACCTCTGGAACACCGTACTCCAGAAACGGCAATCGTACTTCGCGGGGCGAAAGGGGCGAAGCGTCCCCCAGAATCTCCACGGCCCGCGCGTTCTCCGGGTCCACCGCCTCCACCAGACGCAGGTGCACCTGTGCTTCCTCCCGACCGCTGCGGGTCCAGATTTCCCCCAGAATCAAGTTGGCTTTCAGGCAGTATGGCAACTCGTCCAGCACCCGCAGACAGACATCCTCTGCCTGAACCCGCTGACCGTCGTTCCAGAGCGCCTCGGCCAGTGCGACCCTCAGGTCCACCCGTTCCGGTTCCTCTGCGAGCAGGGAGCGGAATGTCTCCACCGCACGGGAAAAGAGCCCTCCCCGCGCATACAGGCGGGCCAGCGCGCCGCGGGTCAGCATCACCCGGGGCGGAACCACTCCGTCCCTTCGGCCGTAGAGGCGCCGCAGTTCCTCTTGAATCACATCGTTCTCCGGGGCCAGTTCAAAGGCCCGCTCCATGTGCCAGATGGCCCGCTGCAGGTCCCCCCGCCGATCGTGGATAACGCTCATTCCAACCCGGGCGACAAAATCCTCCGGGTCGCCGCTGAGCACCCGGAGAAACATCTCCTCCGCCACGTCATCCTGACCGGTCTCCAGCAGAATTTTGCCCAGAAGGCGATAGGCCAACAGGAACTTGGGATAGTGTTGCAGGATGTGCCGGAGATGCGCGATTGCCTCATCGTACTGTCCCTTCTCCACCATCCCATCTACCTGCTGGATGTATTCCTGGAGACGAACTTCGGCCATCTCTCACCCCCTGACTGCAGACGAAACCGCCAGGCCTCTGGTTACCAGCAGGAGTTACTCCGAACGTGCCAGGCACTTTCAGAAGTGCCTGGCACGTTCTTCTTGGCTACCAGTAGGTTCGTCGCGCGCCGAACGCCCGGGCCCCCAATCCGACCACCAGACCGGCCAGGAAGCCCCCGATGTGGGCAAACCACGCGACACCCCCCGTTGCCATCGTCGCCGCGCCCAGACTCAGGATGCCGTTGAACAACTGGATGACGAACCAGAAGCCCAGAACGATCAGCGCGGGCAGGCGCGCGATGCGCATCATATAAAAGCCGGGGACCAGGACCCGCACCGGAGCCGCGGGGTACAGAACCAGGTATACGGCCAGAACCCCGGCGACAGCCCCACTGGCCCCCACGGCAGGAATCGTAGAAGACGGCGCGACCATCACCTGGGCCAGACCCGCCACAATCCCGGCCGCCAGGTAGAAGAGCAAATAGCCCATCCGCCCCAGCGCGTCCTCAACATTATCGCCGAAAATCCACAGGTAGATCATGTTCCCGATCAGGTGCATCCAGCCCCCGTGCAGGAACATAGAGGTCAGCAGAGTGATCGGCGCCCAGGGGTAGCGGTCCGGGTTGGTGATGAACGCAGGTACCGCTCCCCACATCATGAAGAACCGGTCCAGGTCCGGCCCCATAGATAACTCTACGAAGAAGACCAGAATGTTGACCGCGATCAGCCCCCAGGTCACCAGCGGGACCCGACGGCTGGGCAGTTCATCGCCGATCGGAATCATCATCCCTCCTTATCGGCGGCGGTCGGAGGGTCGCCAGTACGCCCGCTGTACCGCCCGCGCCTCAGAGACGGTCACGATGGCCTGGGGGTCCGTCTCCTCCGCCACTTTCAGGACCGTCGGCAGACTCCGGCGGGGCACAAAGACGTCCACGATGCTCACGGAGCCCGTCCGTCCCCGCCCTTCCATCTGGGTGACGCCGAATCCGGCCGCCCGCATGGCCGCCGCGACCGCGTCCCCGCTTTCCGTGGAGATAATCCGCACCTCCGAGAAGCCCAGCGCCATCCGCTCTTCCAGCAGCATCCCCACCCACGTGCCGACGCCGAAGCCGATCACGTAGGCCGCCAGGTTCACCAGGTTTTGCAAATTGGTCACCACCTGGGCAATCGCCACGACGTAGATCAGCGTGCTGAGGCTCCCGGTGAGGACCGCCAGCAATTTGCGGCCCTGCACCGTCAAAATGGTGGCAACCGTGCTGAGAGAGATGCCGATGACCCGCAGGACGAATATGAGCAACGCATGGAGAAGGGTCTCCATCGGCCTAATCCTCCTTCACCAGCGCCGACAAAATCACCGAGACGATGCTGACAATCAGCGCCCCCCAGAAGGCCGGCCAGAATCCGTCCACATAGAAACCGATGCCCAACAGGTTGACAATACGGGCCGAGAGCCAGAAGGTGAAACCGTTGATGACCAGGGTAAAGAGACCCAGAGTGAGCAGAATCAGGGGGCAGGTGAGGATTTTGAGCACCGGCCGCACCAGGGCGTTGACCAGCCCCAGGATAACGGCCATCACCGCGTAGGCCACCCACGCCGTGCCGGAGACCCGAATCCCCGGCACAATCAGCGCGGCCACAAAGATTGCCAGCGCCGCAATCACCCAGCGTACCAGCAGTTTGGTCATTTTGATCCTCCGAACGGTATGCCACTCACCTGTGTCATTGCGAGCCGCTGAAGGCGGCGAAGCAATCTCCAGACCGATCAGGGGATTGCTTCGGCGGCTTCTGCCGCCTCGCAATGACCAATGAGCAATTGCAATTATACGCCAAAATAGGAGAAAGGCAAAGCCCGCCGCCCGGACGTAAACGTCCGGGCTCATCATACGAAGCCCTTCAGGCTATTTTTAGCCCCCGAAGGGGGCTTTGCTGTGTCAAGTCTCTTAAAATCGTACCGGGGGCAGAAGCCCAAAGTCCTGAAAAACCG
>JAGHZG010000342.1 GCA_017743275.1 Chloroflexota bacterium
GGAGAGGGGAGGGGTGAGGGCCCCCGCCTCCAATGCCCGGCCGTTCCGCCCGATGGTCAACCATCGGGCTCATCCAACGAAGCCCTGCGGGCTATTTTCAGCCCCTGAAAGGGGGCTTTGCTGGCTGAGCCCGACCTCCCAGCCTCCCACTGATTCTCCGATTCTCTGATTCTCCGATTCTGCCATTCTGCCCCGAACGCCCCCCATTGGCGGTGAATTTGCCTTAACTGACTCGTACGGAGGATACGATGGAATGCATTCTGGTCGCTCTACCGTTCATCTTTGGCCTTATTGCCCTGCTTCAATGGCTGAGCGGCGACGAGGAAGGCGCCCGTCGGACCGAGGATGCCATCAATCAGGGCATCTCCGGCCTGGGACGCAACCTCTTCCTGATGGAAGTGCTGGATGACTCCGATGCTGAAGGCGACCCCGATTACGACGGGTGGTAATCCGTTCCCCGCACCCCATGCCTGGCAATCTGACCATTTTGGAGGCTGCTATGGACGAAAAAGATGCCGTCTACCCGGTTGCTCTGGCCGGCCTGCTCCACGACATCGGCAAGTTCGCCCAGCGCGCGGGCTGGATGAAGGGAGCCCACCCCGAAGTGGGCGGGGAGTTTGTCCGGCAACTTGTCCCTCAGGCCTGGCGCGAGGGCCTCTACCCCGTGATGGGCCACCACGATAAACCCCTGCAGGGATACGCGACCAAACTTGTCGCCCTGGCGGACCGGCTCTCGGCCGGGGAGCGCATCCCCCAGGAGGAGGAACAGCCCCCCTTCCTCCGCTCCATCTTCTGCTCCCTCACCGCCGATGGCCAGCAGGCCCCGCGCGTCCTCTACTGGCCCCTGCAGTGCCTGAAGATGACCCGGGAGGCCATCTTCCCCCGCGACCTGGCAGAGTTCCCCTCTGCCGAAGACGGTTACCGTCGCCTGTGGGGTGAGTTTACTGGAGAGGCCCGGAGGCTGATGGAGGCCCACCAGGCAAACGGTTCCCTCCCGGTCTATCTGGAAAGCTTGCTCCTCCTGCTCCAGCGGTACACCTGGTGCGTCCCTTCCGCGTCCTACCGGTCTATGCCGGATGTGAGCCTCTACGACCACAGCCGGATCACTGCCGGGCTGGCGGTATGCCTGCTGGGGACGGGCGAGGGAGCGCTGGACGGGATGCTGAACGCGCTGGAGGACTGGTTCCGGGCCCGCCAGAAGGACAGTTCCGCCCCACCGCCTGCCATCCTGGAGGGGACAAAAGTGGCCCTGCTGGTAGGTGGGGACATCAGTGGGGTCCAGGACTTCATTTACACCATCACCGCGCGGGGCGCGACCAGCGCGCTGCGGGGTCGTTCCTTCTACCTGCAACTCCTCACCGAGGCAGTGGCCCGCTACGTCCTGCGGCGGCTGGGACTGCCCATCACCAACCTCATCTACCAGGGCGGCGGCCACTTCTACCTCCTGGCCCGCCCCAACGACCTGGACCACCTGGAAGAGGTCCGGCGGGAGGTGAGCCGCGTCCTCCTGGCCCACCACCGGGGCGACCTCTACCTGGCGCTGGAGGCTGTCCCCCTGACCGCTGCCGATTTCTACGACGGCCGTATCTCCGGCCGGTGGGAGAAACTGGGACAGGCACTGCGGCAGGCCAAGCAGCACCGCTTCGCCGAACTGGGGGCTGAACTGGTGGACCTCTTCCAGCCCGAAGGGCACGGTGGCAATGAAGAGGAGGAATGCCAGGTCTGCGGGCGGGAGCATCCGGGCACCAGAAAGGGAAAGGGAGAGGACACCCGCAAGTGCCCGCCCTGCCGTTCCTACGAGGGCCTGGGGGAAACCCTGCGCCGGGCCCGCTATCTCTGGATGGCCCAGGTGGAACCGGCCGCGCCGGGAAAACCTCTGAAGGTCACGCCGGGCGGCTGGGAGGAAGTTCTGGCCGCCTTCGGGATGCGGGCCGGCGCAGTGGAGGACATCCGCGAGGTGCCCAACACCGGCGGACCCCGCTGGGTTCTGGCGTTAAAGGACGACGCGATGGACGGCCTGCGGCCCGATGCCTACACCGTCGTCGGCCGTCGGCTCCTGGTCAACGTGACCCCGATTCTGACGGAGAAAGAGTACCAGGAACTCCGGGGCAAAGTGCCCGACCTGCCCGTCCCGGGGAGCGTCAAGCCCTTCTCCGTGATGGCCTACCAGTCCAGGGGCATCCGGCGGCTGGGGGTCCTGCGGATGGACGTGGACAATCTGGGGAAACTGTTCTCCGAGGGGCTGGGGAACCAGGCCACCCTCTCCCGCGTGGCGGCGCTCAGTTTCGCCATCAGCCTCTTCTTTGAGGGCTGGGTGGAGGTGCTGGCAGAGCGACCGGGGAAAGAAGAAGGCCGAGACCGCCTCTACTCCATCTACTCCGGCGGGGACGACCTTTTCTTTGTGAGCTCGTGGGACGCGGTGGTTGAACTGGCGCGGGCGATTCGGGCCGACTTTTCCCGCTTCGCGGCCGAACACCCCGGGATGCATGCCAGTGCCGGAATCGCGCTGGTGGGCGGGAAATACCCCCTCTATCAGGCCGCCGAGGATGCGGGCCGGGCAGAGAAGCAGGCCAAAGCCCTGCACTGGCGGGACGAGAGCGGAGAGAGGCGCACAAAGGATGCCATCTCCTTCCTGGGACAGGCCGTCCCCTGGCACCGCTTCGGAACGGAGGCGTGCGAAGAAGAGAACAAGCAGACCGTCCACGGCCTGGCGCATCTGCTGGACCATCTGACCGCTTCGGGGGGAGATGGTAAAGGTGCCCCCAAAGCCCTGCTTCAGATGCTGATCCGCCTTCAGGAGCAGTACCAGGAGGTGGCCGAAGCGCGCGCCCGGCTGGGGGAGGACCGAAACCGGGCCAGAGAACCCCAGGTCTACTACGGCCCCTGGATGTGGCGGGGGTACTACTTCCTGAAGCGGATGGCCCGGCGGCTGGAGCGGGAGCGGGGGGAGGCCAGCCAAGTTGTGAACGACCTGGCGGAGGGCCTCCATGGGGAGAACTTCCGGGCCATAGAGTGGATTGGCCTGGCGGCGCGATGGGCGGAACTGCTGGGGAGAGAATAGGCCGGACCGTCAACGGTCTGGTTAACAGAACCAGGGGCGCTCAAAGCGCCCCCGAACAGGAC
>JAGHZG010000343.1 GCA_017743275.1 Chloroflexota bacterium
ACGTTGGGCTGGAAGGGCATATCTCTCCTCTCTCACCGCTGCTGGATTTTCCGGACCCACTCCGTCAACGGCACCGGGCCCACCTGCGGGTCCGCGGTCCGCACCCGCAGGGCCTGGCCCCGGCGGATAAAGAAGGCATCGCCGGAAGGAAGCGGGCGGGCCGGGTTGTCTACCGGAAGGTTCATCCGGAACACCTGATTGTAGGCGGCGGAGCCCATCTGGAACCCCACCGGGGCATTCCGCAACTGGGCTATCCATCCCCACGCGTTCTCCATATCGGATGTAGACCCGGCTACGATCATCGCGAAGCCCAGTTCGCGCCACCTCTTCAACCCGCTGTTCAGGAGGTCCTTCACATCCGGCGGGAGTTCCGGGTCCACCATCTCAAAATCATCTATCACCATCAGGAGTGTGGGCCTGGCGTCCAGCCACGCCTGGAGACGGAAAGCGCCGGGGTCTTTCTGACGGGCCTCGTTCAGCGCCACCTGCCGCTGCTGGAGGGCCGCCTCTATCTCGCTCAGCGCCTGAGCGAAGCGCTCCGCGTCGGTGATATAGCCGGTCTTCCGTTCCTGGGGCTTGCGTCCCCGGGCCTCCGCAACCGGTGCCCGAACGTGGGGAAGGCCGCTGAGCCCCAGCAGTCCACTCTGACGGAAGTCCACCAGGTAGAGCAACAGGCGCTCCGGCGGGTACCGGTCGGCCAGCGCCAGAACCCAGGACTGGAGGAGGGTCGTTTTGCCCGATTGGGGCGTTCCGGCCACCAGAAAGTAAGGGCCATCCCGAAGGTCTACCCCGAATGGCTGGTCCGGGTCCTCCAGGTTGATGCAGAAGGAGGCCGCCAGCCCGGCGGGCGCGGGTTCCGGCCACCGGTCGGCCGGAGAGAGCATCTGGCTCAGCCCGACAACAGCCGGGACGGGCAGGAAGGGGCGGGGACGCCCTCCCGACCAGGCCCGGTCCATCGCCTCCATCAGGGATTTGAGGGCCCGTGTCCGTTCCATGTCCGTGTTGCCCTGAACCGGGAGCGCGGTCTGGAATTCCAGAAGCGGTGGGCCCTTGATGAGGCCCCGACCGGGCAGGGGAGGGGGTTCTAATCCCCCCGTGGGACCGACAGCCATGCTGTAGTCGCGGGTCGCCAGGTGGTACGTCGCGGCCAGCGAGATGTTCCCCGCCAGTTGGGAGCGGAGTTCCGTGGGATTGTTCATCGTCAGGACAAAGTGGAGACCGTAGGGACCGCCGTTCCGAACCAGATCCAGCAGGAGGTCATCCAGGTCCAGGTTCTGGTCCTGGCAAGCCTTCCGGAAAGCGGCGTAGTCCCTGAGGATGGTCACGATGGATGGCACCGGTTTTCCGGAGAGGGCGCGATAGTCCTGGAGGGTGGAGGCCCCTGCCCGGGCGAACTCCCCTCTGCGGGTCTGCAACTCCCGGTTCAGATACCGGAAGAACCGCCGGAGACGCTCTATCTCGTCCCCAGCGAACACATCCCCCACGTGAGGAAAGCCCTTCAGGGAGGCCAGGCGCTGGCCGCCGAAATCCAGCAGGTAAATGTGGACCTGGTCCGGGGGATGGGAAAGGGCCAGGGAGGTGACCAGGGTCTGGATGCAGGTCGTTTTTCCACTCCCCGGCTCACCGAAGAGAACGAAATGTCCTTCGGTACCCAGCGGGAGGCGGAGGGGGTCCTGGGCCTGACTGGCCGGGTCGTCCATCTGGCCGATGATGGGAGCCAGCCAGGGAGCGCCTGGTCGGGTGTCCCATCCCGACCCGTTCCAGCCCATCTCCCCCCGCCGCAGTTCGTCCAGGAACACCATTGGGCGCAGGGGTGGGGAGAGGGAGCTCCGCAGCGGCTGCAACCCCATCCCATCCGTGGTTTCCCGAATGAGCCGGACCAGAGCACTCATTTGCGTTTCTTCCCCCACCTGGAGGGGACGGAAACTCCGCAGGGGTTTCCGGGTTCCGTCCAGTTCCACGATGGAGATGTCCGTGTGAGAAGCGGCCTGCCCCCGAAGGTAGCGGTCGCCGCCCCAGGCCACCTGGAAGGCGACGAAGCGATCGTTGTTGCCCACCTGCAGGTAGGCGCGCCCGACCTGGCTGCTGCTGATGTTCTCGTAGGCATCGGGCCGGCGCAGGATGTCCATGCTCGCCTGACGCGACCCCATGCGCAGGCACAGGCGGATGTTGATGTTGTTGCGCAGTTCGTCAGTGACCACGCCGGAGGGGTCCTGGGTGGCCAGGACGAGGTGCACGCCCAGGCTGCGCCCGGTGGCGCCGATGCTGAGCAGGCGTTTGGTCATGGCGGCCTTATCGGGGCTGTTGCGGATCATCTCGGCGAATTCGTCTATGACGACGAACAGGTGAGGGAGCGGCTCGGAGGCGCGCCCCTGGAGGAAATCGCGCTGATACTGGTTGATGTTGCGCCCGCCGAGCAGATTGCGCCGCCGCCGCAGTTCGGCCTCCAGGCAGACGAAGAGGCGCTCCACCAGCACGGCCTGGGTATCGGCCTTTTCCAGGTTGGCGAGCGTCCCCACGACGTGCGGCAGGGCCTCCAGCCCCTGGAGCAGGTCGCCGCCCTTGTAGTCAATCAGGATGAAATTCAGGTCGTGGGGATGGTGATGGGCGGCCAGCAGGGTGATGAGGGTCTGCAGGAAGCGGGTCTTGCCGGTGCCGGTGGTGCCGCCGACCATGGCGTGCGAGCCGTCGCCGCCGGTGGCGGTATCCTGGAAGTTCAGCATCGTCACCCCGCCGCCGGCCTCGATGCCGAGCGGCACCTCCAGCGACTGATGCGAATGGCGCTTTTCCCACAGGTCGCGGACGGGGAGGTCTTCCAGGCGCGCGGAGTTGAGCAGGGCAGTGAGCGGGACGCTGGTAGGCAGGTCGGTGATGGTGGCCGGGGCCTTGAGGCGGATCGGGGCCAGGGCGCGGGCGAAGCGGTCGGCCACATCGCGGCTCACACGGTCGGGGCTGAAAGGAAAGTCCTGCGTGGGCGGGCCGATCAGGCGCAGGCGTCCGTTGCCGCCGCATTCCACCAGGGCGCGGCAGCCGCCGGGCAGGGCTTCGGGGCGCTCGGCGAGGAACAGGCTGTAGGCGCCGATGGTCGCTCCCTGGGTGAGCAGCAGGTGGAGCAG
>JAGHZG010000344.1 GCA_017743275.1 Chloroflexota bacterium
AGCGTCAGATGTGTATAAGAGACAGTCTGCAGGCCTGGTTAGGGGCAGGCCATCTGGCGCTGGTCGCTCTTCAGGGTGAGAGAATCGTGGGCGAAGCAGAGTTCGTGGAGGATGAGGAACCACCGCCGTACGGGCACGTCCTCCACCTCTCCCTGCTCTTTGTCCACGCGGCCCATCGGGGGCAAGGAGTGGGGCGGGCGCTGGTAGAGGCGGGCGTGGAACTGGCGCGGGAGCGGGGCTGCGTGGCGTTGACGACCCAGCCGGAGCGGGAGGCGGAACCGTTCTACCAGCGGATGGGGTTTGAGCCCTGGCTGTGGCTGCGGGAGTGGCAGGCCCCGGCGCGGGAGGGCCCCCTTCCCGCAGACCTTCTACCGGCCGAAGACGCTCCCTACCCCGCCGGTCAGGGAGTGGCGCTGCGGGTGGGCCGCTACCAGGCCAGTCGCCACATCTGGATGTGGCGCGAACTGGGCGACCGGCCCATCCCCGAACTGGCCCGCCTCCCCTGGGGACGCTGGCAGGCCTATATGCCCGGTGGGGAGAGGGTCTGGCTGGAACTGCGGGCGCAGCCGCTGTCCCCCACGCAGGCCGACGGCTTCGTCTGGGCACTGCCCCATGCCGACCTGCGCCCGGCGGTGGAGGCCCTCCAGGCCTTGGCGGCCCATCTGGGCTTCGCCTACGTGGACCTTCTCCTGGAGGAGCCGGAGGGGGGAACACTGGCTGCCGCCCTGGGCCTGGAGTTCCAGACCAACCTGACCTTCTGGCGCCGGGAGGTCTGACGACAGACGACAGACGACTGACGACTGACGACTGACGACAGACGACTGACGACTGACGACTGACCACAGATGACAGACGGCGATAGGCGATGAACAAAATCTTCCGACAGCCTGCGCCACACGAAAAGTTAGCACGATTGGGCTCTCCGGTCCGAAGTGAAAGAGATAGAGAGCAGCGGGCGGCAAAGCCGCCCGCCGCTCTCTGCTTTCTCCCCCGGTATCGTTAAAGCCCCGGGTCCCAGCCCAGACCGATGGTGGTCAGCCACGCGCCCAGGACGCGCAGCCAGTCCATAAAAAGCAGGACGCCGAAGAGGAGGATGACGGCGCCCGTGGCGACCTGGATGGGGTGGAGGTAGCGATGCAGGCGCCGCAGCCACGCCCCCATCCGGTCCACCGCCAGACCGACCAGAAGAAAAGGGACGCCCAGACCGAGGGAGTAGGCCGTCAGCAGGAGCACGGCCTGCCCGGCGGTCTCCTGGCTGGCCCCCAGGGCCAGGATGGCCCCCAGCACAGGGCCCACGCACGGCGTCCAGCCCGCGGCGAAGGAGACGCCGACAAGCGCAGAAGAAAGATAGCCCCAGTTGAGGCCGGCGCGGAGGTGAAGCCGCCGTTCGGTGTAGAGAACGGGGAGTTTAACCGCCCCCATCAGCGTCAGGCCGAAGAAGACCATAACCAGGCCGCCGAGCCAGCGCACCCAGTCGGCCCGAAGAAGTTGTCCCAGGCCCCCGGCGGCCGCGCCCAGGGAAACAAAGACGGCGGAGAAGCCCAGGACAAAGGCCAGAGCATGGAGGAACGTCGTCAGACGACCGGGCCCGGATTCCCCAGGCGCGACGACTGCCCGACCTCCCAGGTAGCCCATGTAGGCCGGCACCATCGGGAGGACGCAAGGGGAGAGAAAGGACGCCAGACCAGCCAGAAGAGCCAGGAGAAAAGAAGGGGCGGTCATCAATTCCCTACGGTGTGAACTGGGCAACGGCCAGCAGGAGGGTGATGAGAGTGCCCACCCCCAAGATAGCCGCGATCAACCATCGGGTCTGGACGACCATCTGGTAATAGATGCGGTCCAGCCGCGTATGCACCTCGGCCAGGTCCTGCTTGAACTCCGCTCTCATAGCATTCTGGGCCTCTCTGAACTCTGCCCTCATTGCGTTCTGAGTCTCTCTGAATTCCGCCCGCAGAGCAACGATTTCCTCCCGGAGCCAGGTCAGTTCCCTTTCCACCATATCCAGACGCGAGAGCACCTGGCGGTACTCGTCTCGCGGTACGGTCTTTTCCCTCAGCAAGCGATCTCCCCATTCCTCCAGCCATGGTATAAACGCGGCGACCACATCCTCGCCCCAGGACTCTCGGACCACAGGGGGTAATGGCGTGACCATCGCGCCTCCTTCCATCTCGTCAGGGTCGCTGAAAGATCTTCCAGGCGAGACAGGCCCTTTCTACAGGTTTCGGGATATTAGAGTTTGTACCCGATGCGGCGCAGGAATTCCTTGCGGTGAGCCACGTCCTCCGGCCCTTCCACCCCCTTGGGACTGACGCCGTCCACCACCCCCAGAATCGCCCGCCCCTGCTCCGTCTGGGCGACGATGACTTCGGCGGGGTTAGCGGTGGCGCAGAAGATGCGGCAGACCTCCGGCACCATCTTGATGGCGTTGAGGACGTTGATGGGGTAGAAGCCGGGCGCCAGGAAGACGAGGAAGGAATGGCCCGCGCCAATGGCCAGGGCGTTCTGCTTCGCCAGTTCTATCATCGCCTCGTCGGTGCCGCTACAGCGGACCAGGGCCGGGCCGGAGGCCTCGCAGAAGGCCAGGCCGAAGCGGATGCCGGGAACGGCGTTCACCAGCGCTTCGTGCACGTCCTCCACGGTCTTGATAAAGTGGCTCATCCCCAGGATGAAGTTGACATCATCCGGTTTCTGGATGCGGACGGTCAGGAGTTCCATCGGTTCACCTCACGATATGAAACGTGAAGCGTAAAACGTGAAACGTGAAACGTGAAACGTGAAACGTGAAGAGCGAAAGGGCTGGGGCGGGAAGGAGACGCGCAAAATCCTTCCCGCTCCTCCTGGGGGACAGGTGGGCGCTCCGAATCTCCGGCGGTCAGGCGGCGGGCTCTTCAGCGGGGGCGCCTCCCCGGGCCCGGGTGACGGCCTTGCGGGTTCCCTCTACCGCCTCAGCCAGTTGCTTGCGGCTCTCTTCCAGGACGACCTGCCCCTGGGCCTGGATTTCTTCGGCCCGGCGGCGAAGGTCGGCGGCGACCGCCTCGGCTTTAGCGCGGGCCTCCTCCAGCGCCTGCTCTGCCCGCAGGCGGGCCCTCTCGGCCTCCTCTTTGGCCTTTTCGGC
>JAGHZG010000345.1 GCA_017743275.1 Chloroflexota bacterium
GGGTAGAGTCCTCACCCCTCCGTTGGGGAGGGGTGAGGACTCTACCCATGCGCGCCGACCTGCACATCCACACTGTCGCGTCGGACGGCACCTGGACGCCGGAGGAGGTGGTCGCCCGGGTGTGCGCGGCCGGCATCGGCCTCTTCGCTGTCGCCGACCACGACACGCTGGAGGGGGCCCTGGCCGTCGCCGACGTGGTCCGCCGCATCCCCGGCGCTCCTGCCTTCCTGCCCGGGGTGGAAATCTCCACCCTGCTGGACGGCACGCTGGTCCACATCATGGGCTACGGCGTCCGCCCCGATGATCCGCCGCTGCTGGACCTGCTGCGGGCCAACCGGGAACGGCTGGAGTGGGTCAACGACGAGACCCTGCGGCGAATGGCGCGGGCGGGCTACCCGGTGGACCTGGAGGCGTACGTCGCCTACGAGAACGACCCGCGCCGGGGCGGCTGGAAGGGGCTGAACTTCCTGATAGATGCCGGCCTCTGCCGGGACGTCCGGGACTTCTTTGAGCGCATCTTTGTGGACCCGGTCCGTCCTCCGGCCCCGGATTTCCCCCACCCTGCGGAGGCCATCGCCCGCATTCGGGCCGCCGGTGGGGTACCCGTCCTGGCCCACCCCGGCGCCAGCCTGCGCCATCTGGGGCCGATAGAGGAGGCGCTGGCTCCGTTTCTGGAGTTCGGCATCGCCGGGGTGGAGTGCCACACCCCCTACCACTCTCCGGAGACGACGGCTCGCTGTCGGGCGTTCGTTCTCCGCCACGGCCTCCTGGTGACCGGCGGCTCTGACTGTCACGGAGAATTTGCCGACCGTCAACTGGGCATTCCCCCCGTGACGGTGGAGGAATTGCATCTGGGCGACCTGGTGGGCAGAGCAATGAAATAGGACACGGATCAACACGGATTTCCCGGATCGGCACGGATAAAAATTCCGTGAAAATCCATACCATCCGTGTCCATCCGTGTCCCATTGAAAGCGGATAATCAGTTATGGAAGAATCTGAGAAAGTGGAAACAGAGACTGAGGTTCCAGCCGAAGAACCGGTCCAATGCCAGGAACAGTCCCCTAAACCGGAGCAGTCCGAACAGCCCATCGTGGGCGTCCGCTTTCAGGAAGGGGGGAAGATCTACTCTTTCCTCCCCGGCTCCTGCACCGACCTGAGGCCCGGCGACTTCGTCGTGGTGGATACGGCCTGGGGGCGGCAGATTGGCCGCGTCACCTTCATCCGGCATCTGCCCCCGGAGAAACGCCGGGACGACCTGAAGACGGTCCTCCGGCGGGCCACCGGCGCCGACCTGGCCCTCCGGCAACAGTGGGAGGAGAAAGCGCGGGAGGTCCTCCTCCAGTTGCGCGCCCGGGCCCTCCGAGAGTCCCTGCCGGTCAAGTTCGCCACCGCCGAGTACACGCTGGACGGGAAACGGCTCACCATCCTCTACGAGACGGAGGCGCGGGTAGACCTGGAGGCAATCCGGCAGGAACTGTCCACGAACCTTCAGACCCAGGTGGAGATGCGACAAATCGGGCCCCGGGACCGGGCGAAACTCCTGGGGGGATACGGAGCCTGCGGCGAGCCCCGCTGTTGCTCCCGCTTCCTCTCCGACTTCAGCCCCGTCTCCATCCGCATGGGCAAAGCCCAGGGCATCTCCCTGACGCCGTCCGACATCACCGGGATGTGCGGACGACTGCGCTGCTGCATCGCCTACGAGTACGAGACCTACCAGGAGGCCCTCCAGGGACTGCCCAAACTCAAGAGCATGGTTCGCACCCCCCGGGGCGTGGGCAAAGTGGTGGACCTGGCCCCGCTGAAGCGGACGGTGATCGTCCAGATGGAGGACCAGCGGGTGGAAGTCCCCGCCGATGAGGTAGAGGTCCTGCCGAAAGATTTCCCCGTTTCCGGGCCTCAGGAGGACGAATGAGCGCAAAGGGACGGGTTCTGGTCATCCTGGCCCATCCGGACGACCCGGAGTTCTTCTGTGGCGGGACGGTGGGGCGGTGGGTCCGAGAAGGTTGGGAGGTCATCTACGTCCTGGCGACGCACGGGGAGCGGGGCGCCGATGACCCGACCGTCCCCACAGACCAACTGGCCCGCATCCGGGAGGAGGAACAGCGGGCCGCAGCGCGCGTCCTGGGGGTGCGGGAGGTCGTCTTCCTGGACTACCCCGACGGATACCTGACCCCCACCCTGGAGTTGCGTCGGGACCTGACCCGCCAGATTCGCCGCTGGAAACCAGACGTGGTCATCACCTGCGACCCCACCGTCCGCTACCGCTCCGGGTATCTGAACCACCCCGACCATCGGGCCATCGGCGACGCCGCGCTGGACGCCGTCTACCCCGATGCCCGCAACCCCCGCCAGTTCCCCGAACTGCTGGCGGAGGGACTGGAGCCCCACCGGGTGCGGGAGGTCTACATCGCGGGCGCGGCGGAGCCGGACACCGAGGTGGACATCACCGAGACACTGGCGCTGAAACTGGAGGCCCTCCGCCAGCACCGCTCCCAGATCGCCGACCCGGACGGCCTGGAGGCGCGGCTGCGGGAGTGGTATCGGAAAGAGGAACCGGACGGGATGGTCCGGTATGTGGAGCGCTTCCGGCGGGTTGTGCTGAGATAGGCCCGACGTAACTGCCTACCAGGGAGAGGTCGGGCAAGCGCCATACATCACTCTGGCGAAGGCCTGCCCCTGTAGCGCAGGCCGCCAGGCCTGTACGCAGGCTGAGAGCCTGCGCTGCATTATCTGCAAACCGACTCGGGTATAGTTACGTTCATAAGCGCCCCTGGTTCTGTGAGCCAGGCCGTAAACAGCCCGGCGACAGGGGAACTCCCAGAAGCGTTTGCAAAGCCCCTCCGGGGCTCAAAACCGACCACAGACCTTCAACGTGCCAGGCACTTCCGGAAGTGCCTGGCACGTTGTATTTGCCCCCCAAACAATCCGCGCTATAATCCCCCCAAAGGAGGGAGGGATGAAAACAGCAGACCTGATCCTGACCGGTGGCACTGTCGTCACCATGAACGACCGGTACGACATCTGGGAGCCGGGGGCGGTGGCGATTCGGGACGGGGCCATCGTCGCGGTGGGGCCGGCGGAGGAGGTGGGGCGAGAGTGGACGGCGCGCGA
>JAGHZG010000346.1 GCA_017743275.1 Chloroflexota bacterium
GGGCCGGAGGGGGTGTCGGTTCGCGGCGAGGCGACGGCCCCTGCTGGCCTGCGCTGGCGGGACTGGTCTCCTCCTCCGACAGGGCCGCTTCCACAAAGGCCAGTTCCAGCGGGAGTTGCGGCTGCCAGGCCGCGCGCGCGTCCGCTGCCGCCTGCCCGAAGAGGCGGACGGCGTGGGCCAACTGCCGGGGAGAGAAACGCGCGGCCTGGCTCTGGACCGTTGGGCGAAGACTATCAGGGATGTAGAGGGGGACGGGAGCACCCAGGCGGATCAGCATCAGGGCCCGCAGGTGGTCGGTCATCTGGCGGGCGAACTGCCGGGGGTCGGCGCCCCGGTCGGCGGCCTCGTTGATGACGGCCAGCCCCCGGGCCACGTCCCGCGCCGCCAGCGCGTCGGTGAGGGCCAGGATGGCGCCCTCGTCGCCGGTACCGAGGGCCGTCCGTACCGCCTCCACGGTGACCACCCGGTCGGTGTAGGCCGCCAGTTGGTCCAGCAGACTCTCCGCGTCCCGCATACTGCCGGTGGCGTGGCGGGCAATCAGGCTCAGCGCGTCCTCCTCGGCCTGGATGCCTTCCTGCTGGGCCAGGTACCGGAGCCGGGCCACGATGTCCGCCAGCGGGACCCGTCGGAAGTCCAGCCGCTGGCAGCGGGAGAGGACCGTCGCCGGGATGCGGTGGGGTTCGGTGGTCGCCAGGATGAAAATGGCGTGGGATGGCGGCTCCTCCAGGGTCTTGAGCAGCGCGTTGAAAGCGGCGGTGGAGAGCATATGGACTTCGTCAATGATATACACCTTGTACCGGGCCTCGGAGGGGCGGTATCCCACGCGCTCCCGCAGTTCCCGCACGTCCTCCACGCTGGTATTGGAGGCGGCGTCAATCTCTATCAGGTCCATCAACCGCCCCTCGTTGATCGCCCGGCAGATGGCACACTGGTTGCACGGACGATGGGCCGGTTCCGGGTCCAGGCAGTTGACGGCCTTCGCCAGAAGGCGCGCGGTGGTGGTTTTACCGGTGCCGCGCGGGCCGGCGAAGAGATAGGCGTGGTGGATGCGGCCGGAGAGGATGGCGTTGCGCAGGGTCCGTACGACGTGCTCCTGCCCGACGACCTCGTCAAAGGTTTGGGGACGCCATTTGCGGTACAGTGCCTGAGCCATAGGATCACCGGTTTGGCGGGCCGGCCCATCTCCTGCGGTCCGCCGGTCGGGTTCTACGGTACGCCGCCGAAGAAGAGGCGGATCATCATCAGCACCACGCTGATCACCAGAGGGAAGAGCAGGCCCATCGTCCAGTAGAAATGGCTGCGCACTTCCGCCCGCAGGGCTTTCTGTCCCTCTGACAAATCGGCAATCCGCCGCTCTACTTCCGCGAAACGGTGGTCTATTTCTGCCCGCATCTCTGCAAAGCGGCGGTCCACTTCGGCGAAGCGGCGGTCCACTTCGGTGAAGCGCCGCTCCATCTCTGCCCGCAGGGACTGATAGGCCTGGGCCATCTCCGCCCGCAGGGACTGCTGGCCCTCCGCCATCTCTGCCCGCAGGGACTGATAGGCCTGGGCCATCTCCGCCCGCAGGGACTGCTGGCCCTCCGCCATCTCTGCGAAGCGGCGGTCCACTTCGGTGAAGCGCCGCTCCATCTCTGCCCGCAGGGACTGATAGGCCTGGGCCATCTCCGCCCGCATTTCTGCAAACTGGCGGTCTATCCCGGTGAAGCGGAGGTCCATTTCCCGCATCACGCGGGCGATGTCCTGGCTGTTCCGCTCTATTGCCGCTTCCAGACGGCGGAGTTCGGCCGCCAGCCGCTGATCCCGCTCGTCCAGGAAACGTTCAAAGTAGGGCGGAAATTGAATCTGGACTCGCTCCAGCACCGACTCCTCTATGTCTCCCTGAGCGGTCCGATACCCGGGTCTGGGCTCCCCGACTCTCGGCCCCTCGCTCATCTCTCCTCCTCGTTACGTAGCACAGGATTTATCCTGTCCGACGCAGGATAAATCTCGCGCTCCACCGATGATGCTGCCCGTATCAGAAGGTTACCCCTCGCGTGTCAGCCGAACCAGGACGGCATCCCCTTTGGTGAACATCTGGTACGGCGTATCTTTATACAGCACCGTCAACTCCTCCGGGCCCAAAACCAGGGGAACCCCGCGCGGCGCTCCGACCTCATAAATGATCACCGTACCTTCCAGCGATAACAGGAGGGCATCGTAAGGGTGCGGCTCTATCAGGGGCCACTCGCCCTCCCCTCGCATCACCTGGATGGCTGAGCCCTCTATATAGGTGACCGTGCGGGGCTGGAACGGCACCCGCAGGTTCTCCGCCACCGCGTTCAGGCTGATCCGCTGGGGTGGGCTCTCGCGCGTGCCGTAGAGAAACCGGCGCCCGTTCTTTCGCTCCGGCATCACCGCACATCGGATCAGGAGGACGGTGGACGGGAAGGGGGAACTGGAGCGGTGGGCCAGACCTTTGTGGACGATGGCCATCTCCCCCGGGCGCAGGCGCACCTCTCCCCGTTCTGTCTCCAGTAGGATCACCCCCTGGTGGACCCAGAAGAGTTCGTCCTGATCCAGATGGCGGTGCCAGGCCAGTATCCCCTGGCAGAGATAGAGGCTCACCATCAGGTCGCCGACGAGAGCCATATCTATCATCGCGAAGGGGCGGTCCAGCCGACGGGCTACCTCTTTCAGGTTCAGTTTTTCCAGCGGCATCCGCGTTACTCTTTCCCGCCTCCCTCCGGCGTGACACCCAGGATACCGGCCAAGCCGCGCAGGAACTCCACCGGCACCGGGAAGATGATGGTGGAGTTTTTCTCCGTGGCGATTTCGGTCAGCGTCTGGAGATAGCGGAGTTGAATGGCGGCGGGCACCCGTCCGATGGTCTCAGCGGCCTGGGCCAGAGTCTGGGCGGCCTGGAACTCACCTTCGGCGTGGATGATCTTCGCCCGCTTCTCCCGCTCCGCCTCCGCCTGTCGGGCCATTGCCCGTTGCATCGTCGCCGGGAGTTCCACGTCCTTGATCTCCACGATGCTCACCTTGATGCCCCAGGGCTCGGTCTGCTCGTCAATGATTTGCTGCAACTTGGTGTTGATCCGCTCCCGGTGGGCCAGCAGTTCGTCCAGTTCCG
>JAGHZG010000347.1 GCA_017743275.1 Chloroflexota bacterium
GTAGCGGACCGTCCAGAGGTGGCCCGGCTCCTCCCAGTAGACGTTCTCCAGGTCGGAGATGGCGCTGGTGCAGCGGGGGCACCAGTTCACCATATATTTGCCCCGGTAGATGAGCCCCTTTTTGTAGAGGCGGACGAAGGCGGTCCGGACGGCGCGGGAGAGGTCGGGGTCCAGGGTGAACCGATCCCGCGACCAGTCGCAGGAGACGCCCAGCCGCTTGTGCTGTTCGGTGATGATGGCCCGGTGCTTCTGGGCCCAGTCCCAGCACCGCTGGATGAACGGCTCCCGGCCCAGGTCGTGGCGGGTAAGGCCTTCTTTGCGCAGGTCCCGCTCCACGACGTTCTGGGTGGCGATGCCGGCGTGGTCGGTGCCGGGGAGGAAGAGGGTGTCGTACCCCCGCATGCGGTAGTAGCGGGTCTGCAGGTCCTCCACGGCGGCAGTCATGGCGTGGCCCAGGTGGAGAACGCCGGTGACGTTGGGTGGGGGCATGGTGATGCAGAAGCGGGGGCCGGAGGCGGAGGCCCGCCCCTTCTGGATCAGGGTCTCGGGGCGGAAGTACCCTTGCTCCTCCCACCAGCGGTAGAGACGCTCTTCTATTTCGGCTGGGTTGTAGACTCGGGCTAACGGTTCGGGCATGCTGTCCTCCTTTTCTTAAGCCACGAATCGCACGAATGAGTTCACTGCAAAAACTCATCGCAGAGAACGCGGAGAGCGCAGAGATTTTCTTAAATATTGCTCTGCGTACTCTGCGGTCTCTGCGATAAAGAACCCTTTTTGCAGTGGGGTCACGAATTACACGAAAATGATGCGGGGCTACATCTGCTCGTTCGGGTTGATCACTTCCAGGCCCTCCCGGCGAGCCGCTTCGCAGAGGCGGGCATCGGCGGAGACGAAAGTCGGCGCAGGCCGTCCATAGGGCCGGAGGGCTTCTGCCAGGACCAGTGCAGAGGCCAGTTGCACCGCGTCGTAGGCCCGGAGGGGGTGGCGGGATACCAGAGCGGCCGCGCGGTGGATGATCCTTTCCTCCACAGCGATTTGTTCAAAACGCTCCCGACACCCCCGGGCAAAACCAGCCAGGACAGCCTGCCGTTGGCGGTCGCTCAGTTCACCGGCCCGGTATCGTCTTTCCACAGCGGCGGCGATTTCCACCCGTGTCAGTTGGCTGATGGCAATCCAGTGGGTCCACTCGCCGTCCCTGTTCCGCTCGTCCAGGATGCGTTGAACCCAGCCGGTGCCGGGCTCGGGGACGTAGTACTTGATCAGAGCGCTGGTGTCCAGGTAGAAGAGAGCCATTATGCCTCCCCGCGTTCGGCGATGACGATGTCGGAGAGGGGAGGCGCGCCCGCCAGCAACTGGCGGACCTCTTCGGCCGTGGGAGCGGGACCCTCCCAGAGGTCCGTCTCCCAAAAGAGGTCGGGCTCCGCCAGCAGTCCCTCCTCCCGAAGCACCCGGCGGAGAAAAGCGGCGTCGCTCTCCGCCGTCGTTCCAATGGCCCGGAAGAGTTCGTCTATGATGGTCTGGTTCAGGGACTGGCGTCGGCGCCGGGCCCGCTCCTGCAACGCCCGATGCAAGGGGAGAGGCAACCGGACGGTCAGTTTGATCATCTCCATTTTGCACCTCCAGCCACCGGAAATGCCACTATGGTGGCACATTCATTGTACCACACCTGGCGCGGCGGTCAAGCGTTCCGTCGGGCGATGGCGATGATGCGGCGGGAAAGAGGGGTGAGCGGCTCCCCGGTCCATCCGCCGTAGACCGTCACCCAACGCAGTCCGACGGCCTCTATCATGGCCTTCAGTTCGGTGGCGGTGTAGATGCGGACGTCAAACTCCATGCTCTGCCACTCGCCGCCCTCCAGCCAGCGCCAGGTCTCCCCGGTACGGCCGGCCACCGGGTCCAGCCACGGCTCCGCCAGGACGATCAGTTCTCCGGCCTCAAACCAGTGGCGCTGGATGTCCTGGCGGACCCGCCAGTCCCGGTTCATGACGTCTATCAGCATCTGACCGCCCGGTTTGAGGGCGCGCCGGATTCCCTCCAGGACGCGCAGGTTCTCCCGCTCGTCGGCGAAGTAGCCGAAGGAGGTGAAGACGCTGACAACGGCGTCAAACTCCTCCGTCCAGGGGATTTCCCGCATGTCGCCCCGGTGCCAGTTCACCTGAACGCCGGCCTCCCGGGCGGCGCGGGCCTGGCCCAGGAGCACGTCGCTGAGGTCCAGACCGGTCACCTGGAGGCCCTGTTGGGCCAGGGGGATAGCGATGCGGCCGTAGCCGCAGGCCAGGTCCAGCACCGACTCGCCCGGCTGGAGGTCCAGGTACGAGATGATGCCCTGTACCTGTTGCTGGGTCGCCTCGGGCGAGGTCAGCGGCCCGTAGATGCGCAGGTAGCGATCGTCAAAGAACGTCTCCCACCAGGCCATAGACTCCTCCTGTGGCGACGGGAGGGGCGGGGCGTCCCTTCCCCAAAATTTAGCCTTTTTGTCTGCAGGGGTAAAGAAAATATATTTTTCATTGCGGCGGCAAAGCCGCCGCAATGAAAAATATATTCTTTTAATTTTCGCTGGCCCGCCGGGGGCCTGCCCCTGGTCCGGCCCTTCTAAACAAAGCGCCCCTTCCGTCCAGGGACGGAAGGGGCGCTCCGCGGTACCACCCTGGTTCGCCAGCGCAGGCCGGCGCGCTCGGTTCCCTCGCCCACCCGGTGGGCGGCCAAGGGCTTCCGCTGTAACGGGCGAATCCCGGGAAGGCTTACTGCGGCATCTCCAGAATTGGGCCACCTGTAGGGGCAGGCCTTGCGCCTGCCCAGGGGGCGACCGCAAGGGTTGCCCCTACAGTTTCCCGCAGGCCGGTTCGGCCTCCCGACTCCCGGGCGACCTTCGGTCGGCGGCGCTGCAGGGGCTTGCAGCCAGGGACCCCTTTCTCTGCCCGGCCCCGCAGGCTTCCTCACCCCTTCCCCGCCGCCTGCGGGGGGTGGGGTGAGGCCTGCGCTACCAGCCGGTTCGCCAGGGCCGTTCCGACCTACTCCTCCCGATCGTCGTCTTTGCGGCGGGCTGTGCCCGCCTGATGGTTACCTAATAATTTGTAACTGTTCAGCCTCACCCCACCC
>JAGHZG010000348.1 GCA_017743275.1 Chloroflexota bacterium
CAGGATGCTCATGGCCACCTGGCTCACGTGGGCCGCGACGGTCACCGCCAGGGACGCACAGGCTGTGGAGAGGTTCTCCAGGAGAAGGACGTAACTGACGTTATCCAGTGCCGCGCCGTAGTAGTCCTCGGGGATAGTTGCGCCCAGGAAGCCCTGGTCCACCGCCTTGCGGAGCATTTCCTTCGGAAGGGTCTCCGCGTGGTCTATCTCCTCAGCCCGAGGAGCGACCTCTTTGGCGGCGAAGTTGCGGAACATGTCGCGGAACATCCGTTGTTCTTCGCTCAGGGCGAAGTCCATACGTCACCTCCCAGTTTAGGGTCGCAGGTCGCAGGGGCGCAGGTCGCAGGGTCGCAGGTCGCAGGTCGCAGGTCGCAGGGTCGCAGGTCGCAGGTCGCAGGGTCGCAGGTCGCAAGTCGCAGGTCGCAGGGGCGCAGGTCGCAGGGGCACAGGGTTATATGCGGCCCTGGATGGCAGCCTCGCGGAAGTTATACAGCATCGCGCCCAGTCTGCGGTATAGACCGTAGAAGTACTCAAACCGTTCCGGGGCCAGCGAGCCACTCTCGTGGAGCATCTCCAGGTGAGACTTGGTCTCATCGCAGGAAGCCAGGGAGTATGTCAGATAACGGATCATGTCGCCCGGGTAACGCTTCATCCCGTAGCCCTCTACGAAGTTTGCCACAACCGACTTGGATGACCGCCGAATCTGACTGCCCTCCTCGTACATTTCAAATTTGGGCAGTTCTTCCAGCGTCATCCGGTGGATTTCCACCGCCAGTTGCTTGGCTAACTGGTAGATTTCCGTATCCTCATACCCCTTCAGCCTTCCGCTTTGGGGCATATTCTCTGCTCCCTGCGACTTGCGACGTGCTCCCTCCGACATGCGACCTGTGACCTGCTCCGTGCGACGTGCACCCTGCGACCTGCTCCGTGCGACCTGCGACCTGCTCCGTGTTACCTGTCCTTGAACTGCGGCTGTCGCTTCTCCAGGAAGGCGTTGATGCCCTCGCGGATGTCCTCGGTGTCGGCCAGGCTGACGAACTGCTCGGCCTCCACCCGCAGGCCCTCCTCAATGGGCAGCGCCATGCCCTGGTCAATGGCGCGCAGCGCGGCGGCGATGGGGAATTTGGACTTGGAGACAATCTTGCGGGCCAGGTCGCGCGCTTCTTTGAGGACCGCGCCGGCAGGGACGACTTTGTTGACCAGGTTGAGGCGGTAGGCCTCCTGGGCGGTGATCATGTCGGCGGTGAGGATCAACTCAATGGCCTTCCCCTTGCCGACAATGCGGGGGAGCCGCTGAGTGCCACCCCAGCCGGGGATGATGCCCAGGTTGATCTCCGGCTGGCCCAGGCGGGCCCGGTCCGAGCAGACGCGCATGTGGCAGGCCATGGCCAGTTCCAGGCCGCCGCCGAGCGCGAAGCCGTTGATGGCGGCGATGATGGGCTTGGTGGCCCGTTCAATCTTCAGGAACAGCCGCTGGCCCTTCTCAATGAACTCACGGGACGCCGCGTAGTTCTCGCCGGGGTTATCCAGCAGCGCCTTGATCTCCGGGATGTCTGCCCCGGCGACGAAGGCGTTGGTCCCGCCGCCGGTGATGACGATGGCCTTCACCTCATCGTTAGCCAGCAGTTCGTCAATGGCCTCCTCCAGTTCGGTCACCACCTGCCGGTTGAAGGAGTTAACGGGGGGATGATCAATGGTGAGCGTGGCGATGCGGTCTTCAATTTCGGTTCGGATGTACTGCCAGTTGCCCATGGCTTCACTCCTTATCGGTGAAATTTCAGGGATTGGGGTTGCGGCGGCGAAGCCGCCGCAACCCCAATCCATTTATGCGTACTCGTGGAACCCCTTGCCCGTCTTCACGCCCAGGTGCCCGGCGCGGACGCGCAGTTTCAGCGGGCGGGAGGGCAGGAAGCGGGGGCCCAGTTCCTTCGCCAGTTCCTCCAGTTTGGCGACCACCACATCCAGGCCGATTTTGTCGGCGATCGCCAGCGGGCCGATGCGCTCGCCGCCGTAGGTCATCCCGCTACCGGCGACCATGGCCATATCAATGTCGCTGATGCTGGCGATGTGCTCCTGGACGCAGAGGGCGGCCTCGTTGATGAGCGGATACATCAGCCGCTCCACCGAGAACTTCGTCCCCGTCCGGACGGCGCCGGAGTCCTGGAGTTCCCTGATCATCTGGTAGACGACCTCGGATTCGCCGCCCGGGTGGTCGTAGAACCCGGCGCCGGTCTTTTCGCCCAGGCGCCCGGCGGCGACCAGTTTCTCAAAGAGGCGGGCGGGCTCCATCCGGTCGCCGTATTCGCTGGCAAGGTACTGGCCCACGTGGGCGCAGACATCCAGGCCCAGCATGTCCATCAGCGTGAAGGGCCCCATCGGCATGCCCCACTCCACCACGGCCCGGTCAATCTCGGTGGCGGTGGCGGCCCCTTCCTCCAGCGCCTTCGTCGCCTCGTTCAGATAGGGCATCAGCAGACGGTTGACCAGGAAGCCGGGGCACTCCTGGACGACGACGGGGATTTTGCGCAGACTCTCGGCGAACATCACCACGTCGTCCACCGTCTCCTGGCTGGTGTCCAGGCCGGGGATGACCTCCACCAGTTTCATCACGCTGGCAGGGTTGAAGAAGTGCATGCCGACCATTTTGTGGGGGCGCCTGGTGGCCGCGCCCATCTCGGAGATGGAGAGGGCCGAGGTGTTGCTGGCGAAGATGGTCTGTTCCGGGCAGACCTCGTCCAGTTCCTGGAACACCCGCTTCTTGATGTCCATCCGCTCCGGGACGGCCTCAATGACGATGTCCACGTCCTCAAAGCCCTCGTAGGTAAGGGTGGGGGTGATGAGGTCCATCTTGGCCTGCATCTCGCCCGCGCTCATCTTGCCCTTTTCCACCCGGCGCTGATAGATTTCGCGGGCTTTGGCCATCCCCCGGTCCAGCATGGTCTGGTCAATATCCTTGAGGACGACGGGCAGGCCGGAGAAACTGATGACCTGGGCGATCTCGCCGCCCATCGTCCCGGCACCGACCACGGCCGCTTTGAAAATGTACATCTTTCACCTCCTCACGTTTTACGTTTCACGTTTCACGTT
>JAGHZG010000349.1 GCA_017743275.1 Chloroflexota bacterium
CTCAAATTGCACGAAAGGACAGTTATAGCAAGGCGAATCTCAATTAAAGGAGGTGAAAAATGTTTCGTTTAGGAATAGCGATCCTTGTAGCCGCCACGTTCGTTGGCACCTTTGCGGTGCCAGCCTCTGCCCAGACCCCAGTCTGTGGGCCGGTCGGCCAGAATACCCAGACGGTTATCCCGGGTGTCACCTTAACGTGGGACAGTTCGTTCCGCTGCGACAACGCACCGGACGCGGGCACCTATGAGGTCACCGTTCGGGTCACGAATGCAGCCGATAGCACTGAAGCGATAAGGATTGACACTGTCTGGCTGAGTCATACGACGCCGCGCCCGCAACGCCAGGCCCCAGAAGCGACTGCAGCGGCCAGCGGGCTGCCGCTGGTCATTGCTCCCGGGGAGACTCATACCTTCAGGATCGGTGGCGGTTACACGCTCGTCTCTACCAAGGGGAGCAAGATGGCAAATCTGCATCTCCGAGCATTGGGGTACGGAGTCACCAGCGCTGAGCAATTTCGTCTGGGCATCAATGTTCATCTCCGCGGTTCAGGTGCTGTAAAGGACGGAGAGAGAACAAAATGGGGCCGGCCTGTTGGGCCGCCACCGGAGGTAGGTCGGCCGAAGGACCGGCCTGTTGGGCCGCCATCGGAGGTGGGTCGCCCGATGGACCGGCCTGTTGGGCCGCCATCGGAGGTGGGTCGCCCGTAACCCTGATCACCTTTGGCGGGGTAGGGATAGCGGTACCGGCGCTGGCCGTAAAATCGGCCACCTAAGCGGACGCCCTTCAATATGGTTGGCCGAATTGTGGCCGTAGATGCCGGTGCAGCGACGGTCGCTGTGGAGGTGGTCCGCGGCAATCGGGTTGTCAAGCCGTTCATCGGCCAGACGGTGACAGTTCAGACCGACACCGCCACCCGGTTTCTCCAGAAGACGGAGACCGGCGTGGTGTCGATTGCGCTGGCCGACCTGCAGGTGGGGGACGCGGTGAGCGTCCGGGGCAGGCGGGCGGGCGAGGTCTGGACCGCCTACCGCATCCACATGAGGGCCGATCTCTCCCAACGGCCGTAGGCCCGCAGGGGGCATCCCCGATGGCGGCCTTGCCGCCATCAGGGATGCCCGATCCCTACTCTCTCCCCATCTCCCGCCGCAGGCTCCCCAGCAAACTGGTGAACTCCAGCGGGAAGATAAACTTGGTCGCCGGGCTCTCCCCCAGCCGCCGCAGGGTCTCCATGTACTGAAGGGTCATCGTATTGGGGTCTATTTTCTGGGCGACCTCAGAGATGTAGCGGAGGGCCATCGCGTACCCCTCGGCGCGCAGGGCCTGGGCCGCCCGTTCTCCTTCTGCCCGCAGGATGGAGGCCTGCTTCTCCCCCTCGGCGCGGAGAATGGCCGCCTGTTTCTCGCCCTCCGCGACCTTGATGGCCGCCTCCCGCTGGCCATCCGCCTCGGTGACCATCGCCCGGCGGTTCCGCTCTGCCGACATCTGCCGGTTCATCGCCGCCTGAATCTCCTTCGGCGGCTCAATCTCCCGAATCTCCACGCTGGTCACCTTGACGCCCCACCGCTCTGTCACCTCGTCCAGTTTGACCCGCAGGACCTGGTTGATGTGCTCTCGCTGGGCCAGGACGTCGTCCAGCATAATGTCGCCGATGACGGCGCGCAGCGTGGTGGTGGCAATGCCGATGGATGCCCGCCGGAAGTCTCCCACCTGAATGACGCTGGCCTCCGGGTCTACAACCTTCCAGTAGATGAGAAAGTCCACTCCGATGGGTGCGTTGTCTTTGGTGATGCTGGTCTGGTGAGGGATTTCCATAAATTGCTCCCGCAGGTCCACCAGCACCGCCCGGTCAATGATCGGGATCAGGAAGACGAGGCCCGGCCCTTTAGTGCCGATGGAACGCCCCAGCCGGAAGATCACCAGCCGCTCATACTCCCGGACAACCCGGATCATGGAGAATAGGAGGATCAGGCCAATCAGCCCGACAAAGAAGATAAAGATAGCCAGCAGCACTTCCATTTTTCCCCTCCTGCGTGAGATTTGGAACGGTTTATCCCCCTGGATTCAGGCCGATGGAAATCGTCTCTCTGGACACACCTCATCCCTCCCTCAGCCCCCTCCCGGGTGGCGGCGAAGCCGCCGGGGATGAGGTGAGGTCGGCGAAGGCCGACCAAAGGCCTGCGGTCCGAAGAGGCTGACTTCAGTCAGCGCATCCCCTTATCCTCCGCCAGTACCGCCAGCGCATCAGCGCCAGCACCCGGGGAGTGAGAACGGTGTAGAGGTTATAGAGGGTGCGGTGGACCGGGAAATCCCAGGCTCCGATGTACCGGACCGGACGGGCGCCGAAGCCTGCCTTGAACCGGTAGACCCCCCACATGGGGTCCGATTCGTCCGGCCTCTCCGGTGCTCCCCAGAGGTCGTAGACGGTGCACCCCTGAGCCTGGGCCCACCGGATGGCCTCCCACTGGAGCAGGTGATTGGGCATGTACTCCCGGTACACGGACCGGGAAGCGCCGTACATGTACCACGCCCTCCGTCCGAACCGGAAGAGGATCACCATCGCCACGGGCTCGTCCCCGATTTCGGCGATCAACGGCTGGGCCAGTCCCGCTTCTATGAAGGACCCCCATGCGTCCCGGTAATACTCCTCCGGTCGGATGACGAACCGGTCCCGCACGCTGGTCTCCTGGTACATCCAGTAGAGCAGGGGCAGGTCCTCCACCGTCCCCGGACGTACCGTCACTCCTTTCCGCTGAGCCAGCCGGATATTGTAGCGCCATTTGGGCTTCATCCGGGCCAGGAGGTCGTCCGGCGGAAGGGTCAGGTCCAGGAGAAGGGTGTTCCGGAACTGGACCTGTTCGGCCGAGGGTTGCCAGCCTCGTGCTCCCAGGATGGTGGTGACGGTTTCCCCCTCCGGCGTCTCTTCCTCTACGTCCGGGTCTATTTTCAGGAATACGGCCCCGGCATGGCAAGCGGCGGTCTCCAGGTCCGCCAGGACGTTCTGGAAAAGAGAGGCATCATCCCAGGGGAGAATGGGTCCCTTGGGGACATACATCACTCCCAGGGGGAGGCGGTCGGGGCGGCGGAGAA
>JAGHZG010000350.1 GCA_017743275.1 Chloroflexota bacterium
GCCCGCGGAAGGCCCCCCCTCCGGCAACAACCTGTAGCCCCAGGCTCTAACTTTTTCGTGGCGCAGGTTGTTCGCCTGGGGAAGTTTGCCCGCGTCCACAGGCCTGGCAGCCTGCGCTACATAGTGCAGGCTGTCAGCCTGTGGGGTTGCCGTCCACAGGCCTGGCGGTCTGCGCTACCATAGTGCAGGCTGTCAGCCTGTGGGGTTGCCGTCCACAGGCCTGGCGGCCTGCGCTACCATAGTGCAGGCTGACGGCCTGCGGGAGTTTGTGTTTTCACTATGACCGAAGGACTGCATCTGGCCGCACTGGTAGAGGCCCTGTTGTTCGTCTCCGACGAGCCGGCATCGGTGGGACAACTGGCCGGGGCGCTGGACGCCTCCCCCGCGCAGGTGGAGGAGGCGCTGGCAGAACTGGAGGCCGTCCTCCAGGAGCGCGGCCTGCGCCTTCAGCGCATGGGGGACCGATGCCAGCTGGTCACCGCGCCGGAGGCGGCTCCGTACGTGGAGCGCTTCCTGGGGTTGGGGGAACGGCGCCGCCTCTCCCAGGCCGCCCTGGAGACACTGGCTATCATTGCCTACCGGCACCCCATCTCCCGCCCGGCCATTGAGGCCATCCGGGGGGTGAACTGCGACAGTGTCTTGCGGACCCTGCTGGCCGCAGGCCTGATAGAGGAGGCAGGACGGGCCTCCGCGCCGGGGCGTCCCATCCTCTACGCCCCCACCTTCGCCTTCCTGCAGTACTTCGGCCTGCAGCGCCCGGAGGACCTGCCCCCACTGGAAACTGAATCGGAATAGGAGAATCTCTATGGAAGACGTATATCGCCAACTGGCCCGTCGTCTGGATTCGGTCCCGAACGGCTTTCCGGCGACCGCAAGTGGTGTGGAACTTCGGCTCCTGGCGAAACTCTTCACCCCTCAGGAAGCGGCGCTGGCCGCCGGGATGCGTCTGCTCTACGAACCGGCGGAGGCCATTGCCGCCCGGGCCGGAATGGAGCCCCAGGAGGCATACCAGACGCTGAAGGACATGGCGCGCAAAGGACTGATCCGCGCTCGCCGGGGCGAGGGCGGGCTGGTCTTCGCGCTGTTGCCCTTCGTGGTCGGCATCTACGAGGAGCAATTGCGCCGGATGGATGCCGAACTGGCCGCGCTGATGGAGGAGTACTTCCGGGAAATCGGCGGCCGGACCATTCTGGACGCGGCGCCGCCCATCCACCGGGTCATCCCCGTCCAGGAGGCCATCCCGACGGACCTGGAGGTCTTCCCCTACGAGCGCGCGGCGGCCATCGTAGAAAGCGCCAAATCCTGGGGCGTGCGGGATTGCATCTGCCGGACCCAGCAGCGGCTGATCGGCAAGGGCTGCGACGCTCCGCTGGAGGTCTGCCTGATTCTGGCGCCGGTGGAGGGCGCCTTTGACCACGACGAACTGACCCGGCCCATCCCGAAAGAGGAGGCGCTGCAGGTCCTGCGGACGGCGGAGGAGGCCGGCCTGGTGCACACCACGGGCAACTTCCGCGACCGGCACTACTACATCTGCAACTGTTGCCCGTGCTGCTGCGCCGTCCTGCGCGGGCTGACGGAGTTCGCCGTCCCCACGGCGGTGGCCCGCTCCGGTTTCCGCTCGGCAGTGGACCTGGAGGTCTGTCTGGGGTGCGGGGTCTGTGTGGACCGATGCCCATTTGGTGCCCTTTCGGTGCCGGAGGATGTGGCGGTGGTGGATAGCGCCCGCTGCCTGGGATGCGGCGTCTGCACGCTGGCATGCCCGGCGGGTGCGATTCGCCTGGAGCGCCTCCCCTCCGAGGAAGTCCTCCTCCCCCCGGCCAACATCCAGGAGTGGATGCTCCTGCGGGCCCAGGCGCGCGGGCTGAAGATAGAGGAGGTCCTGTAGAGTTCGTCCGGCAGGAACGTGCCAGGCACTTCCGGAAGTGCTTGGCACGTTCGGAACAATTCCCGGAGTCGGAGGATGTCGCTCAAAGCACTGATAGAGGCCATGCGCCCCAAACAGTGGGCGAAGAACATTTTCATCTTCGCCCCGCTGGTCTTTGACCAGAAACTTTTCCATCCGACATATCTGGCCCGGACGGTCGCGGGATTCGTCCTGCTGTGCCTGATTTCCGGCGCCGTCTACCTGATGAACGACCTGGTGGATGCTGAGAAGGACCGCCAGCACCCGCGTAAGCGCAACCGTCCCATCGCGTCCGGGCGCCTCTCCCCACGACTGGCGCTCGCAGCGGCGGTCCTCATCCCCCTGGTCGGCCTGCCCCTGGGGTTCCTGCTGGACCCCCTCTTCGGCGGCATTCTCCTGGGCTACCTGGCCCTGCAGGTTGCCTACTCGTTCGTCCTGAAAAACGCCGTCATCATTGACGCGCTGGCCGTCGCCGCGGGGTTCGTCCTGCGGGTCGCCGCGGGTATCCCGCTGGTGGAGGCGGAGCGGTTCTCGCCCTGGATTTACACCTGCATGGGGCTGCTGGCCCTCTTCATCAGTTTCAGCAAACGTCGCCACGAACTGACGCTCCTGGGCGAAAACGCCAACGGCCATCGGGAGAGTCTGGGGGAGTACAGCGTGCTTCTCCTGGACCAGTTCATCCTGATCGTCACCGCGGCGACACTGGTGGCCTACACCCTCTACACCTTCTCCGCGCCCAATCTCCCCCCCAACCACACGATGATGCTGACGGTGCCGTTTGTCCTCTACACGGTCTTTCGGTATATGTACCTGGTCTACGTGAAGGGACTGGGGGGTGAGCCGGAAGAGATTGTCCTGCGCGACCGACCGCTGCAGGTCGGAGTCCTGCTATGGGGACTGGCCGTCATCCTGATTATGTACTGGCGGTAGACCCCTGTAGGGGCGACCCTTGCGGTCGCCCCCATACGGGCGATCCCGGCGGTCGCCCCTACACGGGCAACCCCGGCGGTCGCCCCCCTGTCCGGGCCTCGGCGTCGGGCAAGGTGATTCTGTTGGGGGAACACACGGTGGTGTACGGGCGGCCCGCCATCGCCGTCCCTCTGAGCGGACTGCGCGCGACGGCCATCCTGACCCCCCATCCCGGCCCCTTCCGCGTCCAGGCCCCGGCGGTGGGGATAGA
>JAGHZG010000351.1 GCA_017743275.1 Chloroflexota bacterium
CTCCTGGAGAACCTCTCCACAGCCTGTGCATCCCTGGCGGTGACCGTCGCGGCCCACGTGAGCCAGGTGGCCATGAGCATCCTGGACTTCGGCACCGACGCCCAGAAGGAGGAATGGCTGCCGGCCATGGCCGGTGGGGAGGCCATCGGCGCCTTCGCCCTCAGCGAGCCCGACGCCGGAAGCGACATGCTGGCCCTGGAGACACGCGCCCGCTACGAGGGCGACGAGGCCGTCCTGGACGGCGTCAAAACCTGGGTGACCAACGGCGAACTGGCCGGCCTCTTCCTGGTCTTCGCCCACGGCCCGCAGGGCGTGGATGCCTACCTGGTCCCGCGCGATACCCCCGGCCTGACCGTCGGCTACCGCGAGCCCACGCTGGGCCTGCGCTCCGCAACCTTTAACACCGTCTACCTGGAAGATTGCCGCGTCCCCCAGAGTTACCGCCTGGGCAGGCCGGGAGAGGGTGCCGCCGTCGCCCAGCGGGCTGTGGACCGCATGGCCGTCGCCTTGGCGGCCGTCGGCCTGGGCCTGGCGGAGTCCTCGGTGGACGTCGCCGCTCAGTTCGCCACGGAGCGAATCCAGTTCGGCGTCCCCATCGGCAAGAAACAGGCCATCCAGAACTACATCGCCAATGCCCACGCGGAGACGGAAGCGCTGCGCTACCTGGTCTATCGGGCGGCATGGCTGATGGACCAGGGGGAGGACTTCTCCGTGGACGCCTCGCTGGTCAAGGCCTTCGGCGCCCGTATGGCCCGCAGCGTCACCAACTGGATGCTCCAGGTGCTGGGCGGCTACGGCTTCATGGAGGACTACCCCATGGCCCGCAAGTACCGGGACGCCCGGGTCCTGGGCATCATCGGCGGCCCGACGGAAATCCACACCTTCCGCGTCGCCCAGGCCATTTTCGCCGCCAAAGACCTGCAGATTGCGCCATAGGAGGTGGACGGATGGATTTCACATTCTCACCCGAACATCAGGCCCTGCGCCGACTCGTCCGGGAGTTCGCTGAGACGGAGGTGGCCCCGCTGGCCGCCGAGATTGACCGGAAACACCAGGTACCCCATGAGACGTTGCGGAAACTGGGCGAGATCGGCCTGCTGGGCGTCTGCTTCCCGCAGGAGTACGGCGGGATGGGCGCCGGTGAAACGGGATACTGCATCCTGATGGAAGAACTGGGCCGCATCTGCACGTCTACGGCCACCTGTGTGGGTGCCCACATCGGCATCGGCGCGATGGCCATCCATCTGGACGGCAACCCCGAACAGAAGCGCAAGTACCTGACCCCTCTGGCCCGGGGCGAGAAAATCGCCGCCTTCGGCCTCACCGAGTCCAACGCCGGCTCCGACGCCGCCAACATCCGTACCCGCGCCGTCCGGGATGGGGACTCCTGGATTCTGAACGGAAGCAAGGTCTACATCACCAACGGGGGCTTTGCGGACATCATCACCGTGATGGCGGTGACGGACCCGGCCCTGGGCGCGCGCGGCGGCGTCACCGCCTTCATCGTGGAGACGAACTGGCCCGGCTTCAAGGTGGCCCGGGAAGAGGACAAAATGGGCATCCGGGGCACCAGCACCGCCGAACTGGTCTTTGAGGAACTGCGGGTCCCCCATGAGAACGTCCTGGGCAAAGTCGGCGAGGGGTTCATCACGTTCATGAAGTCCCTGGACATGGGCCGGCTGACCCTGGGGGCGGCCTGCCTGGGCGGCGCGCAGGCCGCGCTGGAGGCCGCCATCTACTGGGCCCGGACCCGCAAACAGTTCGGCGTGGAACTGGCCCACAAACAGTCCGTCCAGTGGGCCATTGCCAACATCGCCACCGAGATAGAGGCCCTGCGCAGTCTGGTCTATCGGGTGGCCTGGATGGTGGACACCGGTCAGACCGGGCAGGAATTCTCCCAACTGGCCGCGATGTGCAAGATGTACGGCTCGGAGGTCGCCTCGCGCGCCATTGACCTGGCGCTACAGATTCACGGCGGTCTGGGCATCACCCGCGACTACCCGATTGAACGAGCCTTCCGGGATGCCCGCATCGCCGAAATCTTTGAGGGCACCAACGAGATCCAGCGCATCGTCATCGCCACCAACATCTTCCGGGAGTACGGCGTGCGGATCCGCCCATAACAGTCGCACGGAGCATGTCGCACGGAGCACGTCGCACGGAGTAGGGAACATGCACCAAAGCAGAAGGCTGACGGGGTATGAGGATACGGAAATCTACCAGTTAGCCAAGCAACTGGCGGTGGAAATCCACCGGATGACGCTGGAAGAACTGCCTAAATTTGAAATGTACGAGGAGGGCAGTCAGATTCGGCGGTCATCTAAATCGGTTGTGGCGAACTTCGTAGAGGCTTATGGGATGAAGCGTTACCCGGGCGACATGATCCGTTATCTGACATATTCCCTGGCTTCCTGCGATGAGACCAAGTCGCACCTGGAGATGCTCCACGAGAGCGGCTCGCTGGCCCCAGAACGGTTTGAGTACTTCTACGGTCAATACCGCAGATTGGGCGCGATGCTGTATAACTTCCGCGGGGCCGCCATCCAGGGCCGCATATAACCCTGCGACCTGCGACCTGCGACCTGCGACTTGCAACCTGCGACCCGCAACCCTGACCAGAGGGAGGAGTCAGCGATGAGAATCATCGTCATTCTCGGACGTGTTCTGGACCCCCGGGGCATCGTGGTCAACCCGCGGGCGGGCCGGATATTCATCAATCGGGAAGAGTACCGGCTCCAGCCCGCCGACCGTTGCGCACTGGAACTGGCGCTGCGCATCAAAGAGGCCACCGGCGCAGAAGTGGTCGCCCTGCCCCGAACCTTCCTGCCCGATGACGACGTCCTGCGGCAGGCGCTGGCCACCGGCGCCGACCGGGCCGTCTACATCGCAGGCCAACCGACCGCTCTGCCGGACGACGGCCTGATGGCCCGGGTGCTGGTGGCGGCGGTGGAGAAACTGGGCGGCGCCGACCTCATCCTCACCGGCGCGACGACGCTGGATACCGGTCAGGGCCAACTCTGTCTCTTATACACATCT
>JAGHZG010000352.1 GCA_017743275.1 Chloroflexota bacterium
AGCGGGAGAGGGGCACGAATGATTCAGTACCATCAATGAACCTGGGGCAAGGGAAGGGGTGAGGACGCAGTCGGGGAAACCCTGCCCTGGAGCAGGCAACGGATTGTCGGAATAATTTGTCAAGTTGCAATACGGCCTGGCCCACTGGGCTCCCGACGATTTTGGGACACACTCCCTGGCGGTCCGAATCCCCAAAATCTCCGTCTTCTGGTATAATGGCGAGGGGATGGTACCGATGACTCTCCTCAGGAGGCCTGAAACCAATGCGACTCCACACCCGTGAACTGCTCTACTACACCCGGTACTTCATAGACGTGCGCCTGCGGGGGCAAAGACGTCCCCTCGTTGGCGGGATCAACATCACCTCCTTCTGCAACCTGCGGTGTGCCCATTGCCCCTACGCGGCGGACCTGTTCCCCCGCCAGCATCTCTCCCGCGCACAACTGGAGCAGATGTTCCAGACTTTTCTGGACCACGGGATTCGGATTCTGTTCCTGCAGGGAGGTGAGCCAACCCTCTGGCACGATGGCGACTACCGTTTCAACGACCTGGTCCGCGACGCGAAACAGCAGTTCTTCCGCGTCGCCAGTGTGACCAACGGCATCCTGCCCATAGATACCCCCTGCGACCTGGTCTGGGTCAGTGTGGACGGCTCTCCCCCGGTCCACGACCGGGTGCGCGGGGAGGGAAGTTACGAAGCGTTGCGGGCGAACGTCGTCGCCAGCCGCCATCCCAACATCTACGCCAACGTCACCCTTTCCCGCCTCAACGTCCACGACCTGGAGAACTGCGTGGAGAGCATCGTCCGGGATATGCCCAACATCCGGGGCATTTCTGTCAACTTTCAGATTCCCTACCCGGAGGTGGAAAAGTTCAGCCTCTCCTATGAACAACGGGCGGAAGTGGTGGAGCGGGTCGCCGCGCTGAAACGGCGGGGCTACCCCATTCTGAACTCCGTTCCGGCTATGCGCCTGATGCTCCGGCCGGGCTGGAACCGGACCCACTGGATGATCGTCCTGGGCCACCCGCAGGGGGTGATCGTGGAGGGCTGCGGCGCCCGTCACGTGGACCCGCAAATCTGCCAGATGTGCGGCTACGGCGTGATGGCGGAAGTCCAGTCCATCTGGCGGGGCAACCCCGTCTCCATCTGGGAGGCGTTCCGCCTCTTCCGGATCATCACTGCGTAGGAGGGCCGTATGCCAACGATGGAAGAAGTCCACCGGGCCTACCGGCACCGCCTGGAGAAAATCCCACCCGACTCCTGGCGCGCCTTCTACGAAATCATGGTGGTCCGCTTCATCATTGTGACCGCCATGTTGCCCTTCTGGCTGGGTACGGTTCTCGCCTTCTACCAGCACGGGACGGTCCACTGGCCCGTCTTCCTGATCGGTTCCCTGACCGTCTTCCTGATTATGGCGGCGACCAACGCTGGCAACACGTACTTTGACTACGAGACCGACAGCAAAAACTTTGAGTTCAGCGCCTACTCCGGCGGCATCCGGGTACTGGTGGAAGGCAAAATCACCGACCGGAGACGGGCCCTGTGGTTTGCCTTCGGGCTGCTGGTCGCCGCACTCCCGCTGGGACTTTCCCTTCGGTTCATCTTTGGCACCGGTCCCTGGACGATTCCGCTGGGACTGTTCGGTGCCCTGTGCGGCTGGTTCTACACTGCCAAACCGGTGAAACTGGTCTATCGGGGGCTGGGGGAACTGGCGATTGCCCTCTGTTGCGGCACCCTGACGGTGGTCAGCGGCTACTACCTGCAGGCGAACCGCTTTGACCGGGCGCTCATTCCCCTTTCGGTGGCGCTGGCCGGGTCCATTCTGAACGTCATCCTCATCAACGAGTTCGCCGACCGCCGGACGGACGCCCTCTCCGGCAAACGGACCATGTTGGTCCGCCTGGGCCCGGAAAAAGCGGTCCGTCTCTACCGGGCCAATCAGGTCTGGTCGCTGGCCGCGGCGGCGCTGGCCCCTCTCTTCGGCGTCCCCTGGTACGCGGCCCTGCTGGCGCTGGCTATGGCCACCCCGGTCGTCTGGCGGAACCGCCGCCGGACCCTGGAGCGGGCCTACGAAGGCGACGGCATCAACGACCTGACCCTGGACACGTTTGCCGTCCATCTCTTCCTGGAGATCGGTTTCCTGATCCCCGTTCTCGTCGCGGGGCTTCTCCGTTGGGTCATATAATCACAGATTCAACCCATCACAGGAGGAAACCATGCTTCACCGAGACTACCATGAAGTACCGGCCGAAGTGGCCGGCGAAGGCATCACCATCCGCTGGGCGGTTGGGAAGCCCCAGGGCGCGCCCAACTTCGCCATGCGGGTCATAGAGTTCGCCCCCGGGGCCGTCTTCTCGCCCCACCAGCATCCGTACGAGCACGAAATCTTCGTCCTGGAGGGCGAAGGGGTCGCCCAGGGGCCGGAGGGGGAAGTCCCCATGCGGCCCGGCGTGGCCCTCTACATCCCCCCGAACGAGCGCCATGGCTACCGCAACACCGGCCCGGGCGTCCTGCGCTTCATCTGCGTCATCCCCCACCCGGAGGCGTCCTGAATGTCCGTCCCTGACCTGACCTTCCTCCATCCCCCCAGCCTCTACGACTTCCGGCGGCGGGCCACCCTCTGGGGCCCTATCTCCGACGTCGTCCCGTCCACCCCCATCTACGACATGTACCCTATCGGCTTCGCCGCCCTCTCGGACTACCTGGAACGCCCCGGCTTCCGCACCCGCCTTGTCAACCTGGCGGTACGGATGGTCCGCTCCGACCGGTTTGACGCGGAGCGGTTCATCGCCCGCCACCCCTCCCGCGCCTTCGGCATAGACCTCCACTGGCTCCCCCACGCCCAGGGCGCGCTGGAGGTCGCCCGCATCGTCCGGGAGCACCACCCCGGGACGCCCATCATCTTCGGCGGCTTCTCCGCCACCTACTACCACGACGAACTCATCCGCTACCCCCAGGTGGACTACGTCGTGCGCGGCGACTCCACCGAAGAGCCCCTGCGGATGTTGCTGGAACTGTCTCTTATACACATCT
>JAGHZG010000353.1 GCA_017743275.1 Chloroflexota bacterium
CCCGCAACTCCCGCCCGTGAAAGCGGGCCAGCGAGCGGATCGCCGCCAGGCGGACGTTGACCGAGGCGGCCTTGAGGCGGCGGACGGTGGTCAGGTAGGAGACGTACTCCCGGACCTCCTGGGGGGTGAGCAACCGGATGTCGGGGGGTTCGCCGTAGGTGGCGCGGTACCATTCGGTGAACTCCCGCAGGGCATCGCCGTAGCGCCGCCGGGTGATGCCGGAGTGCTGTTCCAGGAACGGCTGGACTTCATCCCACATCGGACGCCTCCTGAACCTCACACAAAGGCACAAAGACACAGAGAAAATCTCCGTGCCTCTGTGTCTTTGTGTGAGAGAAAAATCTTGTACGACGTGGTTTCAGTGCCGTTAGACCCCCGTTTTTGGTACATTGCACGACACCCAGAGGGGGGTTCTGGAAATACAATGCCCCTTGTATGGCTATTTTACCAGAGACGATAAAAATTGGCAAGTCAGGATACCCACACAATTGTGTGGGTGATGGTGTGGTATAATATCAGCAAAAGAAAAGGAAAAGGAGCAAAAATGAACAACAGACCAGTTATCAAACGATGGAAAATCCGCTGGAGAGGGCTTGATGGATATGCTTTAAGGGATGGAAGCATTGCTTACTATCCTTATCCTGAAGACCCAGAGAGAAATGCTCATACCCTGGCCCACGAGGCCGCCCACCAGGTGACTGGTGAAGGGGGGCATTCTCTTGAATTTTGGGCGGTCTTTGATCTGCTCTGCGAATGCCTGGGGCTGGGGATAAGCCACCCGGACTGGGCCGCTCCTTGGCGAAGCGACAAGGAGTATCCGGATGCCCGGGCCTGGGCAGAGCAGGAAAAGAGCCGCATTGAAATATGGGTCCAGGCAATCTTGAAGGAGTTGGGAAATGGAGAGAGGAAATAGAGAAAGCACCTGGCTGATTGTGGCGCGCTGCCTGGCCATCATCCGGCGGGTCCGGCAGGGGCCGCCACCGGACTGGCAGGGGCTGGTAGAGACCGTGCGCGCCGAGGTGGGAAAGGATGCATACGGAGATGCAAAAGGCCGGGCTCTCCACAAGCGCGTGGAGAATGACCTGGCCCGAATCCGGAAACATCTGGGGATAGAAATCCGATATTCCCGGAAAGAAAAAGGATATATCATCGTGCGGTAGCAAGAAGCCCCGGCTGATGAAGCCGGGGCTTCTTGTTTCCGGCATCGTGGAGTTTGGCCTGCCGGAGCTTGCTCAAACGTTGCCAAAACTTGCTCCAATGCTGCCAGAACTTGCTCTGATATTGCCAGGACTTGCTTCGGCGTCGTCAGAACTTGCTCAAACGCCCCCAAAACTTGCTCTACACTACCAAAAACTTGCTCGAACATACTCAGGACTTGCTCCGGCACCGTCAGAACTTGCTCGAACACCTCCAAAACTTGCTCTAACGTACCCAGGACCAGCATCACCGGAACTTGCCGAGAGTTAACCTGGACCACCCAAAAGTTGACCGCAGGACAAACAAAAAGGCCCCAGGCGAAAAGCCTGGGGCCTTTATTAGAAGGAAGGTTAGAAGGCAAAGCCGGGCAGTGTCAGTTGACCGGACGGCACAGTCTTGCCGACCCTGCGCCGCTTTTGCCGTGCCTGCATCTGCTGCTCCCACATTGCCCTCAGTTCCTCCTCGGTGTACCGGGGAGTCACCAGATACCGGCTCGGCGCCGTCGGGCACCCCAGCGGCGAGTCCTCCATTGGCTTGGAAAGCGCAAAGAGCGTTTCCAGAGCCGGGATTTCCCGCCCTTCCAGGACGTCTCTCGCAAGTTCCAGGAGAAAGTCGCTCTCGTCCTGGGGAACAAGAGCGCCTTCCACGGTTTCACCATAGAGCAGTTTGGCGTGTTTCATCTTTGTTCCCATCTTTCCCCAGCCCAGATGCTCCATGGTGCGTTGGTAACTTGCGAAGATGACTCTCACCGGTTGCGTCTGTGTTGGCCGGTACACCCGGGCCATCGCCTGCCACATCACGGTCAGGTCAAATTCTATCTCGTAGTACACAACCGTTGAGAATTCTATCAGGTCCAACCCGGTAGCGACCACCCCCGGGTTGGTGATGAGAACATCCAGGTAGAGCGCCCTGGCACGGATCCACCCTTCCCGCTTCCGTGCATCGGACGAGCCCGAGTAGAGGATTGCCACCCTCAACCCTTTCTCTTCCAGGATCTCCTTCAGCCGGGGCTGAATATCCCGCGTTGCTGTTTGGCGGCAGAACACGAGGACTTTTCTCCCCGACCTGACCTCAGACGCTACCAGGTCTGCCAACCACTCTTCCTTCGGGAGCGTGCCGGGAACAGCGGGCAGGTTCATCAGAGCGACTTCGCCCACCCGCTTTCCACGCTTGTCGTTCACATATGCAACGACTTTCTCATCCCTGAAGCAGGAGTTGGGCCGGCTTAAGGCCCATTGTATCCACACCGAGAGCAGTCGGCGGTCCTGGAGCGCCTGGGCTTTCAGGGTCTGCACCATATCATCGTATTGCTTCTGGGCCCTGTCGGGAAGAGAGAGAGCAGACACATCTTCCCGGTACAGGGGAAGCGCGACCCCCAGGTCCGCCAGGGTGACAAAAAGGGTATTGGGGAGAATCCTCTCAAGAACTGCCGGACTGACGCCCGGCAATTCGGTCACCGTGACTCGTCCTCTGCGCGTGGCGTTGAACGCACCGTACTCTTCTGACTCGCCGTTCTTTTTGTACTGGCGGGTCTCCAGTACTCCGTAGCGCCGGACCCACAGCATTTCATCGTGGTATCCGTAGTCGCTGTGGACTTTCCCGACGTGAAGTCGCTGGAGCAGCCAGAAGATTGAGGTGCTCTTGCCCGCGAAAAAGGTGCCGGTCATTGCAATCTGGTACCGGGTGGCGTTGACCAGTTTGTGAAATGCCAGCCCCCTGTCGGAATCCTTCGAACGATACTCGTGGGCCTCATCGGCCACAAGCATCTTGAAGAATCCGTGTGCTTTGAGGGCAATGTATTCGGCAACCGGCCAGCGGCGGTACTGGCCCTTGCCGAAGTCGTAGAGAGGAGAGTTGCAC
>JAGHZG010000354.1 GCA_017743275.1 Chloroflexota bacterium
CCGCGTCCGCCGGGACGGCACCTGTCCCCGCTGTGGGACCGCCGTGGCGGGAGTGGGGATGGCGGGGGAATAAAGGGGTTGTGGGCGGGCGGCGAAGCCGCCCGCCCACAACCCCCAGTTCGTGCTTGTGGGCGGCGACAGGCGCTCAGGCGCTGGTTTCTGCGCTGAACACTTCCCTCAGCAACTGGAGGGTCTCCATCGCCTCCTCTTCCTCCAGGCGGCTGATGGCAAAGCCCACGTGGACGATGACCCAGTCGCCCACCTGGGCCTCCGGAACGTAGGCCAGGCAGACCTGGCGGGTGATCCCGCCGAAATCCACCCGGCCCATCCGCATCAGTCCGCCTTCCTGCACTTCAATGATCCGACCCGGAACACCCAGACACATCTCAACCCTCCCGATAGGCGCGCAGTTCCCCTTCCAGCCAGTTCAACCAGGCCTCCAGTCCCTCGCCGGTCTTGCAGGAGAGGGGAAAGAAGGCCACGCCAGGGTTGAGCGCTTCCACGCCCCGGCGGAAGTATTCCACATCAAAATCAAAGGCTGGAAGGACGTCCGTTTTGTTCAGTATCACCGCGTCCACTCCCCGATACATCGGGGGATACTTGTAGGGCTTGTCGTCCCCTTCGGGCACGCTGGCGATGAGGACGTTGCGGTGGACACCCAGGCGGAACTCCGCCGGGCAGACCAGGTTGCCCACGTTCTCCACGATGAGCAGGTCCACCCCGTCCAGCGGGAGTTGTTCCAATCCGCTTCGAACCATCGCCGCGTCCAGGTGGCACCCTCCGCCGGTGGTAATCTGGACCGCCGGCACGCCCTCCGCCGCCACCCGGTCGGCGTCCAGCGTGGAGGCCAGGTCGCCCTCCATAACGGCGATCCGCCAGCGGTCCTTCAACGCCCGAATCGTCCGCAGGATCAGACTGGTCTTCCCCGCGCCGGGGGAGGCCATCAGGTTGACGGCGAAGATCCGGGCGGCGTCCAGACGGGCCCGGTTGGCCTCCGCCAGCCGGTCGTTGGCGCTCAGAATGTGTTCTACAACGGGAACCTGTGGACTCACTTCTCCTCACCGGTTGTACAGACTCATCGCCTTCTCCAGCCCTTCCGTCAGCCAGGTCTGGATGGCGGCGATGGCGCGCTCTATGGCATCATTTATGACCGGCTCCTCATCCGGCGTGAAATCCTGGAGGACGTAGTCCGCCGGGTCCATCTGCCCCGGCGGGCGATCAATGCCGATACGGAGGCGGGGGAAATTCTGGGTGCCCAGGTGTTCTATGACCGACCGCATCCCCCGATGGCCGCCACTGCTGCCCTCTGGGCGGAGCCGGATGGCCCCCAGGGGCAGGTCCAGGTCGTCGTAGACGATCAGGAGGCGCTCCGGCGTCACCTGGTAGAAGCGGGCCAGGGGAGCCACCGAGCGCCCGCTCTCGTTCATAAACGTCTGGGGGACTGCCAGCAGGACCGGTTGGTCGCCAATGGTCCCCCGGGCTACCCGGGCGTTCTTCTGGCGGCGGGAGAACTCCAGGCCGTGGGCCGCTGCCAGCCGGGATACGCAGCGGGCGCCCACGTTGTGGCGGTTGCGGGCGTAACGGGCCCCCGGATTCCCCAGGCCGATAATCAGGTACATAGGTCCCCCACACCAAGACACAAAGGCACAAAGAGGACACAGGCGCACACGGATAGGCACGGACTTCCGAACGTGCCAGGCACTTTCAAAAGTGCCTGGCACGTCCTCCGCTGAATAAACTGTTTATCCTGGCGTCTTCGTGTCTTTGTGTGAAAACTTAACGCTCGTAGTAAGCCACGGAGCGAAGCGGAGTGACATCCTGAGCAAAGGGGAGTGACGTTGAACGGGCCCAGACGGCACTCCGCTGGCGCTTCGTGCCTGACTACGAACAAATTTCAGACAATCTCTTACCGGAGCCCCGGACGCTGAGGTTTTCTCCGGGTGCGCAGGTAGTACCGGAAGAGGGCCTTCACCAGCAAGTACAGGCCCCAGAGGCCAAAGAGGAGCAGGGTGATGCGGGCGCCGCGCAGGAACGCACTCATCATCAGGGCGCCGTCCAGCCCTGATATTCCCCTATCCGCCGGGGCGGTCGGCGTTGCCCCGGGGCGCGGGGTGGGGGTGGGGCGAGGCGTCGCCGTCGGAGGCATCTCCACCGGTACCGGCGTCGGCGCCTCCGCCCCGGGAGTGGGAATCTCCGCGGCCTCCTCAGTAGGAGTCAGCGTCGGCATGGCCAACTCGTTCAGAACGGTGATATTGTTGACGAAGAACGAGTCGGTCACGTCCCCCTCCCGGTAGCGGATGAGCACCATATGGTAGACCCCGTTGGGGATGATGGGGGACCCATCCTCTGCGATGGCCGTCGTATCCCACTGGGCCAGGACACCGTTGATCACCTGCTGCCGGACGTCCAGGACGAGGGGCTGCCATTGGGAGGTCGCCGTCGCTGCCGGGCCGGGGGCGTAGTAGATGCTATAGCGATCAAAATTGGGGTGGGCGACAGAGCCCATAATCTGCACCACCCCGCCGATCGTGGCGCCGCTCTGGGGGAACGTGATGATAACCACATTCTCCTGGGGCGGCGGCGCGGCCGTCAGATGCCCACCGGCCGCTGCCCATGCGAGCAGAAACGATACCAGAACCAGTGCCAGTTTTCCTCTTCGTTGCATCGGCATCCTGCACCTTGCACCCTTGCAAACTTGCCTGCTTGCCAACTTGCCCGGCTGTAAGTGTAACACAGAAGAGGGATAATGGCAAGAAACAATTCCGCTCGGGCCCGCTTCCGGTTTCTGGGGGGAATGGTTGGGCTTCTGCTGATGGCAGCAGTGCTGCGGCTGAGCGGGGTGGCCTGGGACGGGGGCATCGGCGCTCACCCTGACGAGCGGTATCTGGTGGGGGTGTCCGAGGCGATGGCGTGGCCCTCCCGTCTGGACCCCCTCACAGTGGACCCTGCCTTCCCCTACGGGCACCTGCCCCTCTACCTGTTCCTGCTCCTGGGCGGGGCGGACCGGTTGATGGCGGCCCGTCTGTTGACGGGGCTTCTGGACGTGGGGACGGTGG
>JAGHZG010000355.1 GCA_017743275.1 Chloroflexota bacterium
TCGGCGATGTGGAGGATGAGGGGGTCTGTGGACGGGCGCTCCTTGGCCTCAAAGATGCGGGCGACGGCGGCAGGATTGAGGCCGTCCGCGCCCAGGCCATAGACCGTCTCGGTGGGGAACGCGACCAGCCCCCCGGCCCGGATGATGGCGGCGGCATGGGCGATGAGATGGGGATCAGGGTTTTGCGGGTCTACAGGGCGGATAGAGGCCCTCATTCCAGTTTCAGGGGACCGCGGCCCTCAAACTCAATCTGATACGGTGCCATTTTGGCCGTTACTTCCCGCTTCGTGAAAACCACAGAACTTGCTTCGGGCCCCGCGCTTGAGACAATCCAGTGAAAAGACGCTTTCCAGCGGGGGGTGAGGAAAGGGCTCCCCTGCAATTTGCCCATCAGCCATTCCAGTTTGGACTTCACCTCTGTTATGCAACTATCCCTGTTGGCCTCGTGGAATTCCACAAAGCAGGCGCGCGGAGCCTCAGAGAGATACCCGACCAGGCAATCCCACCTTGGAGCATTCGGCTCCTTCTCTGAGTAAACCGCGTCTATGTTCACGCTTCCCAGAATGTTCCGGGGGTTTATCGGATCAATCTTTTCTCTTCTCTCCACACCACCCAGTCCGGCCTGACAACACCTTGGTCCAAAAGTCTGCTCCGCGTCCCTCAGCAGAGGAGGCCTGCAGGCTGTTTTCTTCGGAGAGGGGCTGGACCTGTGCATAGCGGGAAGAATCGGGGAAAGAATCAGAGGTTCCCGGCAAGCGCTCTGGCGAGCAGGTGGGAAGCGCGCTCTGTGGATGTCGTCAGGCCCCCCCATTCCGCCACATCTGGATTGGTATCCCAGGCATCCAGGGAACTGATGTCCACAACGGTGACTTTCTCCTCGGGGCGACGGAAGAAGTAAACCCTGACCTCCTTCTGCAAAATCTCTGCGACCATATCCAGATGGACTCGGGGGATTTGCAGATACCCTGCCAGGGCCTTCTGAGATTGCTCCGGCGAGGCTTCCCGCAACCGCTGGATCAACCAGATGCACTCTACAACCGTCTCCGAGTGGGTCGTCAGGATCACCCGATACCCTCTGTGGAGCAGGTGAAGGACGGCCTGAAGAACACCCTCAATGGCCCGGGGGTGAAGTCCCATTTCGGGCTCTTCTATCACGACCCACTCGTATCCCCGCTTCGGACTCCTGCCCAGCGGCAACAGCCAGTACAGGCCCAGAAGCAGGGGGGTAAACTCCCGCTGTCCGGCGGTCCAGGACGGAATCGGTAGGCGGGTACGGGAACCCTGAACCTCCAGAACCAACCGCTTCCGCAAAGCGCGCTCCGCCTTCAGGATGACCCCCGGATAAACGCTCTGGGAGAGTTGCTCCCGCAAACTCTTCGGCAGACGGCGCTCCACGGGAAAGATCACTTCATCTTCACCAGGGAATTCCTCATCCAGATACCGCCGGATTTCCTCGCTGTACTGGGTCAAAACGAAGGGGACAGCGACCTCAAAGCCCTTAAAGGGCAACGGCCACCCATATCCATATACCAGAGAAAGCACCCGCTGGGCAGGGATGTAGAAAACCCGTTCGCGAGGGGTCCCGCCCCTGTAGGCAGCCAGAAGGCCCTGTAGCGTGACCTCGCCCCCGTTCATTGCGAATCGGGTGTTCTGCCAGACGCGCTCGTATCCGCGGCCGAAGTATAACTGCAGGAAGTCCTCCGGAGTATCCCAGGCGTATCCATACAGGCGTAGACGGGACTGGACAAACGCTGCGTCCAGAGCCAGTTTCCACGCCTGAGCGACAAGGCTTTTCCCGCTGGCCTGAGGACCGAGAAATACGGTCAGGTCACCAAATGCGACCTCTGCATGGGCGATATGGGCCAGTTGGGTGATTTCAATGGTATCCGCCATATTTCTGAACCCTGAAGCCCTCAGGCAACCGGAAAAACAAGAAGCCGCGTAACTGTTCAGCCTCACCCCTCCCCCAGCGGCTTCGCCGCTGCCGCCGCAGGCCTCGGCCCGAAGGGCCTTCGGCCCGAGGGCGGCAGGGGTGGGGTGAGGAAGCCTGAATAGTTACGAAGCCGCACAGGTCATTTACCGCACCGGCGCCGGACGCGGGGGCATCTCCAGCGCCCGTCCTCGCCGGGCCGGAGATGGTTTCTCCGCTTTCTCTTGAGTCGCTGGAGAGGGTGTGCCCCTGTCTCCCTTCTCGGGCAGAGGGCGTCCTTCCAGAACGGCGACGAACTCTTCCGCCTCCAGGGTCTCCACCTCCAGCAGCCGCTGAGCGACCGCGTCCAGTTGGTCCCGGTGCTCCTCCAGCACCTGCCGGGCCCGCCGGTAGGCGGTATGGATAATCTGCCGCACCTCTTCGTCTATCTGCTGAGCGACGGCCTCGCTGTAATCCCGCTGTTCCCCGATTTCCTTGCCCAGGAAGACCAGTTCCTCTTTCTGACCGAAGGTCATCGGGCCCAGTTTCTCGCTCATCCCGTAGCGGGTGACCATCGCGCGGGCCATTTCCGTCACCTGCTCCAGGTCGTTGGCCGCGCCAGTGGTCGCCTCGCCGAAGACCAGTTCCTCTGCCGCCCGGCCGCCCAGAGCGAAGGCCAACTGGTCCTCAAACTTGGAGCGGCTGATGACGGTGCGGTCCTCTTCGGGCAGGGAAATCGTGTAGCCCGCCGCCATTCCCCGGGCGACGATGGAGACCTTCTGCACCGGGTCGCATTTGGGCAGGTAGTGGGCCACCAGCGCGTGCCCCGCCTCGTGGTAGGCAATGATGCGGCGCTCTTCGTCGGAGAGGAGACGGCTCTTGCGCTCCGGACCGGCGATGACCCGCTCTATGGCCTCCTTGAACTCGGCCATACCGATGGCCCGCTTGTTCCGGCGGGCCGCCAGAATGGCCGCCTCGTTCACCAGATTGGCCAGGTCCGCGCCGACAAAGCCAGGGGTGGCCTTGGCCAGCGCGGCCAGGTCCACGTCATCCGCCAGCGGCTTGCCTCGGGTGTGGACCTTCAGAATGGCCTCGCGCCCCCGCATGTCGGGCCGGTCCAGCACCACCCGGCGGTCAAAC
>JAGHZG010000356.1 GCA_017743275.1 Chloroflexota bacterium
GGTCGCGGATTTCGGCGGCCTCCCGGGCGACGGTGGCCGCCGCCTCCAGTTGGGCCGTCCGGCGGGCCAGTTCGGCGGTGCGCCGGGCCACCTGCTCCTCCAGGCCGGTCTGCAACGCCTGCAACTGGCTCACCATCTGGTTGAAGGCAACCGTCAGGCGACCCGTCTCATCGGTGGAAACGACTTCCCCGCGCAGCCCCAGATTTCCTCGCCCCACTTCCGCCATCACCCCCGTCAATCTCCGAAGCGGCACGGCGACGGAACGGGACAGGAGGAGAGAGAACCCCAAACTCACGAAGAGGCCCAGCAGGCTGACGAAAACGATGTGGTTCTGCATGCTCTGGAGGACCAGAACCGGGTTGGCCCCCGGGGCCAGGGCCTCCTCGCTTTTCCGGTAGGCAATGGTCACCACCATCAGCAGCGTCGTCAGGATTAAAGCGGTGTAGACGACCAGCATGCGGGACTGAATGCCCACTCCGGCCATGTAGCGTTGCTGGACCTCGGGGGAACGGGGCAACAGGCGCTCGCGCACCGGCCACAACGCCCACTCCGTCAAAAAGTAGTGGTAAATGCTGACCCAGGTGATGGTGATCAGATTGCCGAAGAGCAGGTAAGGCAAATAGGTCAGTTGGAGACGGCCCAGGATCACAAACGCGATAGTGCCGGGAACAGTCAGGCAGAGAAAGAGACTGAAGAACGTAAACGCAGCCGCCCGGCGGGCAAAGCGGGTCACTTCCTGCCAGGCCCTGGCCTCGGTTTCGGGCGACACCGGCTGACCCGGCCGCGCGGCCAGCACAGCCCGGATCGCCCGGCTGGACCGGGAAAAGTTCAGAAAACCGAGAGCCGCAACGGGAGGGATCAGGATTCCCAGGATGATCCCCAGGATATTCACCTGCTGTGGAGTGAATGGTATGGTGGTCGTCACGTAGTAGACGCCCAGCGCGGTGGTCGGGATGGCCGCAAGGACCCCGGGGACGTTCGCCAGTGAAATATACCGCGGCCCCAGGCGGGAGAGGAGTCCTCTTAAGAACAGCAGGTCTTTACGGACGTTCTTTTCGCTCATCGCATCCTTCTCGCAAAGCATCAGGCCCAATTGGTGAGATACCGCTCAGTGATGGTCCGGAGGTGCTGGCCCAAGCGATGCCAGAAGAACCGTTGCATCGCCGGATGGCGCAGACGGAAAATCAGGCTGGCCGTCAATGCCCGTCTCCGAAGAACTTGCCCCAACGGGCTTTGAAGGACCCGTTCCCGATAGTCACGAAAAGAAAAGTCGCCTTCGGCAAAAGCGTCCACGATGGCCCGGGCCGCCAGTTGCCCGTAGCCCAGGGCGGGAGCAATCCCTTCGCCGTACAGAAAGTCTACCCCGAGAGCATCTCCAACCAGCAAGACTCCCGGTGCAGAGAATACATTGCGGACGCCGAAGTGGGGAACCGACTCTCCGTAGAGAGGATAATCCTCCAGCCGATAGCCATGCCGGGCCATCTCCCGGGCCAATAGCGGACGCAACGGCCGGGAATGATGAGGGCCAACTCCGTTATCCGTGATCCCCCAACAGCGCATCGGCTGACCGTGCACCAGAATGGGGAAATCCCAGATATAACCGGGCACCCCCTCCCGAATACAGGTGAAGTCAAAATAGGCGTCTTCGGGCGCGTGGGACGACGATTCCGGTTCCGGGGGGACCCAGAGGACCAGCGCGCGGGAATAGGGAACGCGTTGATGAGGAGCGATGGCTCTGCGGACCACACTGTGTGCCCCATCGGCCCCCACCACGACCCGGGCCCGATATTCCCCATCGGCCGTCACCACGGTCACAAACGAATCCCCAGGGATAATGCGCCGGACGGGAGTTTCCTCCCGCAAGGTCACCCCCCGCTCCTGAGCCTTGCGCGCCAGCCAGGCATCCAGGTCTTCCCGCAGGACCACGTGGAGGCTCTCCGCCCCTTCCCCCGTAAGGGCCGTTCCCCGGCCGTCAAATTCAAAATGGGCTCGGAGAATGCGGGTGTAGGGAACTTCGTTGAAATCCAGGCCCAGCCTCTGTAAGATTCTGAGCCCATCCGGCAGGATCCCTCCACCGCATAGTTTGGTCCGGGGGTGGCGGGATTTCTCCAGGATCAGCGTCCGCTCCGCCAGTTCTGGCGCCAACTGCTGGAGGTGCAGGGCAGTAGATGTTCCAGCAGGGCCTGCGCCAACGATGATGACATCGTAGGTCTCCATTGTCTGCCTCCGTTGCGAAAACTCATCGCAGAGAACGCGGAGAGCGCACTCTGCGTACTCTGCGGTCTCTGCGATAAAGAACCGTTGTAACTGTTCCGCCTCACCCCTCCCCCAGCGGCTTCGCCGCTACCGCCGCAGGCGGCGGGGGTGGGGTGAGGAAGCCTGAACAGTTACGAACCGTTTTTTACTCCCGGGCGCCCACGTACACGGCGACCTCCGCCACCTCCGGCAGCCGGGCCAGTTCCCGCACCGCCACCTCCAGCAGCGCGTCCATATCCAGCGAGCGGGTCAGACGGGAGGTCATCTCGCTGAGCAGACGCTCGCGGGCGGCCCGGCTCTCGGTCTCCGCGATCAGCCGGGCGTTCTCCAGCGCCAGGGCAATCTGCTCGCCCATCTCCTCCGCCAGCCGCCGCTCCTCGGGCGACCAGGGGGGCTGCTCCTCCGTCCGCTTCAGCAGGACGGTTCCAATGGCTTGGCCCCAGAGGCGGATGGGCACGGCCAGTTGACGACCATCTCCCTCGCCAGTCAGCGGGACGGGCGCCGGGAGGGGCTCCACATCCACACCGGTATAGCGGTAAGCCGCCGGGCGAAGGGCCGCCCATACCTGCCAGGCCTCCCGGGCCCGGCCTCCGTACAACCGCTCCAGTTCCTCCAGCGCGCGGCGGCTCTCCTCCAGCAGGCGGGCGTTCTCAATGGCCAGCGCGACCTGGTCCGCCAGCGTCTGCAGGACCGATACGTCCTCCTCCGTGAACGCGGCCGGCTCCACGGACTGGACGTCCAGCACGCCGATGACCCGCTCCCCCACCTTCAGCGGCAGCGCCATCTCCGAAC
>JAGHZG010000357.1 GCA_017743275.1 Chloroflexota bacterium
AGATGTGTATAAGAGACAGCTACTGGGCCATTCCCTGGTACCTGCCGCTCCTGGGCGGGCTGGAGCGAATCTTCGCCATCACTCTGCACATTGCCTTCGCTCTCATGGTCTTGCAGGCAGTGGTGCGGGGGAATCTCCTCTGGCTGGCCCTGGCGGTGCTGGCCCACGCGCTGGTGAACGCGCTGGCCGTGGGGCTGATGCAGTCTGGGGTTCCTCTCCCCGCTGTGGAGGGGGTCATCTTCGTCCTGGCGCTGGGCGCGCTGGCGGTCATCCTGGTTCTGCGGCCGCGCGGGGAGGGGATGGCGGAGGCCTCAGGATAGGCCTCGCCGCCGGGCGGGATGTTTCACGTGAAACCATTCAGCCCAGGGGAGACCGCCGGGCGAATGCCGCGGGGCCCTGGGCTATCCCATCTGTTCCAGGGGAGGAGCCTGCGAAACCTGCCCGATGCTTCCGCGTCGGAAGGAAATCGCTGCGCTCTCTGCGTTCTCTGCGATGAGTTTTTGCAGTGGACTCAGCATTGATAAGCCCTGGATGACAACCGCGCTATTTGACAATCCTTCATTCCCGTGTTATACTCTCCCCTAGAGCGGGGGCCGTTAGCTCAGTCAGGTAGAGCAGGGGCCTTTTAAGCCCTTGGCCGCAGGTTCAAATCCTGCACGGCTCACCAGCAACTTCACGGGGATATGGAAGGGAGCGTGGCTCCCTTCTGTGTCCCCGTGTTTGCTTATGGGTGATGGTTCTGAGAGGAGACATGTCCTTACCAGAGTGGGCTTTCTGGCTGACATTGGGGGTTATGCTGGTGGGGCTGGTCGGGACGCTGATTCCCGCCCTGCCAGGGATAGAACTGATCTGGCTGGCCGCGCTGGTTTACGCGGTGGCCGAGCGGTTCGCCACCATTGACCCGCTGACCTTCGCCGCGCTGACTGCGCTGGCCGCAATCGGCATCACGGCCAACATCTGGGCAAGCCACCTGGGCAGCCGTCTGGGTGGGGCATCGTGGCAGGCACTGCTGGCCGGATTGGGTCTCGGCGCAGAGGATGTTTCCTCACACAAAGACACAAAGGCACAAAGAAAATATAAATTATATCTCTGTGTCTTTGTGTCTTTGTGTGAGATTTTCTTGAACAACGATGCCCCGTCGGGTGACCCGGAAGAAGTCATCCGCCAGCCCCAGGGCATCCAGCACTTCCTCCGGACGGCCCGTAGCGCCCTCGCGGGCCGAGAGGAGCATCGTCAGCACCATCTCACCATCGCGGATTTCCTCCAGACGAAGGGACAGGATCAGAGGGCGCAGGTCGTAGGGGCGGCCCCGGCGCTCCCGGGGGAGGGTCTCCGCCGCCAGCAGGCCCTCTATCCGTCGCCGGATTTCATCCGGAGAAACGGCGGTCTCCACGGTCACCATGTACCCGGCGGCCCAGACCTGCGGGGGAAGAGAGGGGGCGTCTGGGGGAACCTCCTCCACCTTCTGGACCGTCAGCCCTTCGGGGAGAGCAGCGGCGAGGGCACCGGCGATGGTTTCCAACTCCACCGGCTCCTCCAGCCAGAGGTCCAGCCACTCCGCCTCCGATGCGAACCCCAGAGGGAGAGGCAGGGCAACCTGAAGGCGGGGGTGAGGGGTGAAGCCGCCGCTGTAGGCCAGGGGCAGGCCAGCCCGCCGGATAGCTCGTTCCCACACCCGTACCTGCTCCAGATGGGAAATGTAGCGCAGGGGGCCTTCTACGGTATAGGTGATTCGCCAGCGGGTTTCGGACACAGTCAGTTTTAGCCGTCAGCCGTCAGGGGGTAGCCGTTAGTGTCCGTCGTCTGTCGTCCGTCGTCTGTCGTCCGTTGTCATAATTCGCGCCGGCCCTCCAGGGCGTTGGTCAGCGTGACCTGATCGGCGTACTCCAGGTCGCCGCCCACGGGAAGCCCCCGCCCCAGACGGGTCACCCGGACCCCCAGGGGGCGGAGTTTCGCCAGCAGGTAGGCGGCTGTGTAATCCCCTTCGCTGGTGGGGTTCGTCGCCAGAATCACCTCCCGCACCCCTCCACCTTCCACCCGCTGCAACAGTTCGGCAATCCGCAGGTTCTCCGCGAACACCCCCTCCATCGGGGCCAGCGCGCCGTGGAGGACGTGATACAGCCCCCGGTAGTGCTCCGTCCGCTCAATCGCCACCACGTCCAGCGGCTCCTCCACCACGCAGATGGTCCCCCGATCGCGCGTGGGGTCACTGCAGATAGGGCAGGGGTCCTGCTCCGTGATGTTGTAGCAGACGGAGCAGAGGCGCGTCTGCGCTTTGAGGCTCTGCAGGGCCTGGGCCAGCCGTAGCGCCAGGTCCGACTCCCCCCGCAGCAGGAAGAAGGTGAGGCGCGAGGCTGTCTTGGGCCCGATGCCGGGCAGTTCGGAGAAGGTCTCTATCAGCCGCAGTACGGAAGGCGGAAGGGCAGACATATCCGGAATTTTCCAGCCCGACTGAAGCGTCGGGCTGATATTGCGCAGCCCCCGGGGCTCAGAAACAGCACAACCCGCAGGGCTTTGCCCAATCAGCCCGACGGTCTACCGTCGGGGTGAGATCTTCCTACAACCCCAAATCCAGCCCCAGGCCGCCGGTCACCGCGCTCATCCGTTCGGCGGCGACTTTCTCCGCCTGCTCCAGCCCCTGATTGACGGCGGCCACGATGAGGTCCTGGAGCATCTCCACGTCGTTAGGGTCCACCACATCGGGCTGAATCTGCAACGATTTCAGGCGACGGTCGCCGGAGATGACGGCGGTGACCGCCCCGCCGCCCGCTGTGGCGGTGACCGTCATCGCCGCGATCTCTTCCTGGGCCTTCATCAGGTCTTCCTGCAGGGTCTGCAACCGGCGCAGCATGTCGCCGGGCGCACCCAACCCGCCGGGCATCATCCGCCTTTTCGCCATCAGACCTCCTTAATCTAATATAACCACGAAGGACACAAAGGAACACGAAGGGTAACTATTCAGGCTTCCTCACCCCACCCCCGCCGCCTGCGGCGGCAGCGGCG
>JAGHZG010000358.1 GCA_017743275.1 Chloroflexota bacterium
CCCACCACTCCAGCCCCAGCGCGCCCGCCAGCGCCAGGGGGACCAGCGCCGGGAAGAGGTAGCGACCCTGGTGCTGGACAAAGGTCAGGTTGTACCAGAGGTAAGAAATAACGGTCAGGGAAACGGAAAGGGCCAGAAGGACGATTCCCCGTTGCTGCAGGGACGTCAGGCGGGGACGACGACGGTCCAGCCACCAGGCCAGGAAACCCACCCCCAGCAATGCAGAGAGCGCGGCCAGGGCCAGGTAGACCGGCGGGTGCATCGGGACGCCCATCCAGCCGAACTGGCCCCAGAAACTCTGGAAAGTGGTGCGGAGAAACCGCAGGGCCAGGCCGAGAGGACCATACTGTGCCAGCCACTCAGCGGTGCGGGGTTGCCCCTGGACAACGGCATTGTGCCGGGCCAGGCCCAGCGGGTCGGTCCAGCCGTAGACCGTCACGTTGCGGAGCAGCCAGGGCCCCGCCAGCAGAAGCGCGGCGAAAAGCATCCGCCCGGTCTGGGCGGCAGCATAGAGCACAGGATGCGGACGAGCGCGAGGAGATGCAGAGAGAGTACAGGAAACTCCGCGTTCATCCGCGTTCATCCGCGTCCCATCCCACCAGAGGGCCAGCAGGGCTACTGGCAGCGCGACGTAGGCAGTGGTCTTGGTCAGCAGGGCCAGCCCCACGACGGCCCCCAGCACCCAGGGACGGGGGTTCGGGCGGACGGCCAGCCAGAGCGCCGTCGCCAGGACCAGTTCCGCCAGTGTGTCGTTGTTGACGGCAGCGGTCATGGCTACATGCTGGGGCACAAACGCCACCAGGACAACCGCCGCCAGCGCCAGAAAGGGACGGTCGGGGAACAGGTCGCGCACCAGGCGGTGGACCACCGTCAACAGGAACAGCCCCAGAACGACCGAGAGCAGGCGCAGAGGGAACAACGCGCCGTCAAAGAGAAAATAGAGGGGAACAGCCAGGAGGTAGTAAAGGGGCGGCTGGTGGTCTTCATACCGCAGTGGTGTGATAGGGAGTTCAGGGGGAAACTTCTGGGAAGTGAGGCGGCTGAGGTACTCCTGGTCGTAATCCCCCTCTTCTATGACCGGCATGGTCCACTCTTCGGCCAGGGCGCGGATGTAATTGTAGTGGGCCGGTTCGTCGGGGGCCTGCCAGGGAGGGGTATAGGCCGCGTAGAGCGTGCCGATGATGGCATAGGCAAGGAGAATCAGCGCCAGGGCCAGACGATGCAAAGTGTTCATCTCGCCCCCGAAGCGGACCCCGTCCCCTATACGGCGGAACGAACCTGAACCAGTTGGGGTTCCTCTCCTGCTCTCCAGATGAACTCCAGGTTGACGGGTCCTCCCCATGCCCCGGCCACCCGGCTGGCGAGCCTGGCCAGATGCCGGGCTTCTTCCTCCGACAACGGCAGGTCTGGTGGCCCATCAACGGGGATCAGGTACCCCTCTGGACCGGTAATCCGAACCTGCGGTGGCGGCATGCGCTGGACCCGTACTTCACCCTCATCCACGCTGTAGAGGTCCCCCCCATAGCCCTGGACAACGGTCTCCCCTGCTCCGTACGCGGCCTGGATCAGCACCCCCGGCAGGTTCGGAACCGGAGAGTGGCTGAAGGTGACTCCGGACCGGTCCCGAATCGTAATGGGTCCCATCGGCTGGAGAATCACTGCCATCCGGGGCAACGGGATACCCCGTTGAGCACAATAAACGAGAACTTCCCTTCGGAAAACGGAGGCCCAGACTTCCCGAATGGCGTCCCAGAGGGCACGGCCAGAAGGGACTGAGAGCAGTGAGAGAAACTGCCCGGCGAAACTTTTTCCGGGACGGTCCTCCACCGTCGCCGAGGAGCGGACGGCCCACTGGGTGGGCATCAGGACCAGTTTCTCCAGAACCCTGCCCACCGGTTCGGGGAGAACGCTCTGGGCCAACCGATCCACCACTTCTTGCCGACGGGGCTCCAGTTCATCCAGAGATTGCTGAATCCGTGCCCAGTCACCTCCTAAGGCGCTCAGCGACTGCTCCAGTGTCGCGATGGTTTCCTCCAATTCCATTCGCCGGACTGCCAGAACGAAGGCCTCCGTGCTCAGAACCCAGGTGGGCGGAGTGGGAAATCCGTGAACTGCCAGCCAGTACAGCCCATATCCTTTGCCTCCTACTGCATCCACTGGCGGGAGGGGCCGATCCGTCCCCGCCTCCCATGGCGAAAAGAGCATCTCCGTCATTGGAGCACCTCCACAATTCCGGCCCGGCCATCTATCCGCAGCCGCTGCCCGTTCCGGATGTGACGGGTCACCTCCGGCACTCCCACCACCGCCGGCAGGCCATTCTCCCGCGCCACAATCGCCGCATGCGAAATCACTCCACCCAATTCGGTCACCACCCCGCTCAGGCGGCCAAAAAGCCCCGACCACGCCGGGTCCGTCAACCGGGTCACCAGAATCACCGGTCCCTCCATCTGCAGCAACCGCCGCCCCGCCTCCAGCGGATCATTGGTCACCAGCGCAATCCCCTCCACCGGCCCATCCCCAGGACTCGCCGGTATCCCCTGAAAGCGCGTCGGCGCCGGAGCGGCCACCTCCCCCTTCTCCTCCACCGCCGGACGCCAGTACCCGGTCTCCGGATTGTACCAGATCAGTTCCGGCGGCGGAGGCTGGTTGCGGTGCAGTTCGTACTCCGCCCGCCGCCGCTCCAGAATCTCCATCCCCACCCGCTGCTGACCCCGGCTCCGAACAAAGGACAGAAACTCCTCCAGGGTGTAGAACATCAGGATGTCGTCCGGCTGGTCGGGGTAGAAGTGCCGGGCCAGGCGGCGCGCCGCCAGACCGTAGGCGGCCTGCCGCAGGGCAGCGAGACTCTTGGAGTCCTCCCGCCAGGAGATGAGTTGCTGCCCCCAACGGAGAATCCGCCGCCAGAGGGCCCGGGAAAGAGGATTCATCCGGCGCAGGGCTTCATCCGCCTGCCGACGGGCCGCCTCCGCCCGCGCCTGGGGGGACAGATCCTCCCGCAACTGCCCGGCAACCGCCAGCAGGATGTGCTC
>JAGHZG010000359.1 GCA_017743275.1 Chloroflexota bacterium
GGGTGTATAATTTGTAGAAGGAGGGAGGAGGTATGAACCAGAACGCCGACTTATTCAACCACTTTGAGGCCCTGACCTTTGACGACGTCCTGGTCGTCCCCGGCTACAGCCAGGTGCTGCCCGCTCAGACCGACGTCAGCGTCCAGTTGACCCCCACCATCCGGCTGAACATCCCTATTCTCTCCGCGGCGATGGACACGGTGACAGAGGCCCCGATGGCCATCGCGCTGGCCCGGGAGGGAGGATTGGGAGTCATCCACCGAAATATACCCCCAGAGGCCCAGGCCCGGGAGGTCGCCCGGGTCAAACGGTCCCAGTCCGGGATGATAGTGGACCCCATTACCCTTCCCCCCACCGCCACCGTCCGGCAGGCCGAAGAGATTATGGCCACGTACCACATCAGTGGGGTCCCCATCACCGACGAGAAACACCACCTGGTCGGCATCCTCACCAACCGGGACATCCGCTTCCTGGAAGCGGAAGACCTGGACCGCCCGGTCAGCGACTTTATGACCCGCGCGCCGCTCATCACCGCTCCGATGGGGATCACTCTGGAGGAGGCGAAGGGCATCCTTCAGCAACACCGCATAGAGAAACTGCCGCTGGTGGACGAGGCGGGGGTCCTGCAGGGGCTGATCACGGTGAAGGACATCCTGAAGGCCCGCCAGTACCCCAACGCGGCCCGGGATGCCCAGGGGCGGCTGCTGGTCGGCGCGGCGGTCGGCGTGGGGGATGACCTGGAGGAGCGGACCCAACGGCTGGTGGACGCCGGGGTGGACATCGTGGTGATAGACACGGCCCACGGCCATTCGGAGGGGGTCATCCGGGCCATCCGGCGCATCCGCCACCACTGGCCCGACCTGCCCATCATCGCCGGGAACGTGGTGACGGCGGAAGGGACGGAAGCGCTCATCCGCGCCGGCGCCGACGTGGTCAAGGTGGGCGTCGGGGCGGGGTCCATCTGTACGACGCGCGTCGTTGCCGGAGCGGGGATGCCGCAGGTGAGCGCCATCTACGCCTGCGCGCAGGTCGCCGTCCCTGCTGGAGTCCCCATTATTGCTGACGGCGGGATCAAATACAGCGGGGACATCGTCAAAGCCATCGTCGCCGGGGCGTCAGCGGTGATGTTGGGGAACCTGCTGGCAGGGCTGGACGAGGCACCGGGGGAAATCGTTTTCTACGAGGGGCGACGGTTCAAGGAGTACCGGGGCATGGGGAGCCTGGGAGCCATGCACGGTTACGGGCGGGACCGCTACGGTTCCGGGCAGACCCCTGGCGGGAAACTGGTTCCCGAAGGGGTAGAGGGACGGGTACCCTACAAGGGCCCCCTTCACGATTACATCTACCAACTGGTGGGCGGCCTGAAGGCCGGTATGGGCTACGCGGGCGCGGCCACGCTGGAGGAGTTACGGCAGCGGGGGCGGCTGGTCCGCATCACCCACGCGGGCCTGATAGAGAGCCACCCGCACGACATCATCATTACCAAGGAGGCGCCCAACTACCAGGTCAACCCCTGAGGGGATTGCGGCGGCGGCCGAAGGCCGCCGCCGCAATCCGCCGACGACAAACGCTAATACGCCCGCGCGAAGACGGCGCGCTCCCTGGACTCCCGCCCACAGACGACACACCGGCCCGTCCCCGGCTCCTGCTCCAATGGAATACAGCGGATGGTCGCCGTCGTCTCCTCTTTGACCTTCGCCTCACACGCGGCGTCCCCGCACCACCAGGCACAGGCGAAGCCGCTGGCCACCGCCTCCCGCAACCCCTCAAAGTCCTCCGGGTAGGACGTATTGGCCTCCCGGAAGGCCAGCGCCCGCCGGTACAGGTCGGCCTGAATCGTCATCAGCATTTCCCGGACGGTGTCGGTCAGGCTCGCCAGCGGGACGGCCATCTTCCCCTCCCTGCCGGGCCGGTCCCGGCGCGCCAGCACCACCTGCTCCTGGGCCACGTCCTGTGGACCGACCTCAATCCGCAGCGGCACCCCCCGCATCTCCCAGTCGTTGAACTTCCAGCCCGGCGAGAGCCCCTCCCGGTCGTCCACCTTCAGCCGGACCTCCGGCTCCAGGGCCATCTTCACGCGCCCGACCGCCTCCATCACCGCTGTCCGCTGCTCCTCATCCCGCCAGATGGGGACCACCACTACCTGGATGGGAGCCAGTTTGGGCGGCAGAATCAGCCCCTGGTCGTCGCCGTGGACCATCACCACCGCTCCGACCATCCGGGTGCTCACCCCCCAACTGGTCGTCCAGGCATACTGCAACTGGTTGTTCTGGTCCAGGAACTTGATGTCAAACGCGCGGGCGAAGTTCTGCCCCAGGAAGTGGGACGTTCCCGCCTGGAGGGCCCGTTTGTCCCCCATCATCGCCTCAATGGTGTAACTGGTCACCGCGCCGGCAAATCGCTCACTCTCGCTCTTGCGCCCCTTGATGACCGGGATGGCCGCGTCCTCAATGGCGAACTCGGCGTAAATATCCAGAATCCGCAGGGTTTCCTCTATCGCCTCCTCGGCGGTAGCGTGGGCGGTGTGGCCCTCCTGCCAGAGGAACTCCGTCGTCCGCAGGAAGAGACGGGTGCGCATCTCCCAGCGGACAACGTTGGCCCACTGATTGATGAGGATAGGCAGGTCCCGGTACGATTGCACCCATTTGGCATACATGTGACCGATGATGGTCTCCGACGTGGGCCGGACGACCAGCGGCTCCTCCAGTTGTTCCCCGCCGCCAATGGTGACGATCGCCAGTTCGGGGGAGAAGCCCTTGACATGCTCCGCTTCTTTCTGGATAAAACTGAGCGGGATAAAGAGCGGGAAGTAGGCGTTGACGTGGCCGGTCGCCTTGAAACGACGGTCCAGCCCTTCCTTGATATTCTCCCAGAGAGCATAGCCGTAGGGTTTGATGACCATACACCCCCGGACCGGTGCGTAGTCGGCCAGATCGGCCATCTGGACGACGTCGGTGTACCAGCGGGAATAATCCACACTTCGGGGCGTCACTTTGGCTGGCATTGGTCTCCTCCTTTCTACCGAGAAC
>JAGHZG010000360.1 GCA_017743275.1 Chloroflexota bacterium
CTCCGCCTCCTCCACCGAGGCGAAGGCTGGCAAACCAGTCCAGCGGACGTAGGCCCGTCGGTCCGGGTCCTCGGAGACGACGGCGACCTCCGCCCCCAGCCGCTCCGCTTCCCGGCGCACCCGTTCGCCGTCCAGCGGATTGGAGAAGAGACGGGTCTCCCAGGGAAGAACAATGATGACCCGTCCGTTCCGCGCCTGCCGGAGGCGGTAGCGCAGGACCGCCAGGTCATCGTCGGGTTGAAGGGAAATGATGTGGGTCACAACCTCCCCTGATTGGCCAGGCTGACAAATTCATCCAGTGTGATCACCCTGACCTTTTCGGCGTTGTGGATGTAATACCGCCAATCGTTGCTGGTGAAGTAGCGCTTCAGTCCTTCGCGCCAGCCGGGCCCTCCCAGAACCACGTAAGCCCGGCTGTATTCTTCTTTCGTTCGGATGATCTCAGCCAGACACATGATTTCGTATGGAACTTTCTGCTCTGCGGTCCCCGCTACCTGCTGCCACTTGAGGGAGATCAGGATTTTCTCCCCTCTCGTGTTCGCTGCGACCAGATCAACCTTATGTTTTCCCCCGCCCAATCGCTCACCGACTTCCACTTGAGGGGCATATTCATATCCCCCGTGTTTGAGGGCTGGCAGAGCCATTTGTTCAAGGACCGCTCCCGTTGTTGTCTTCCGTGGGTTCACATCTGCACCTGCCTCTGGAAGATGAGGAGATAGCGATGAACAATCTGGAGGGGCCCCGAAGAATGAGGTTGAATCGGTAACTCTTTCGGGGCCACAATGACGATCTCTTTCAAACGGATATGGGCGTATGGGCGCAAACTTTCAGCAACCAGCAGCCCTCCGGGCAGCAACGTTGCTCCGTCTCGCAGATCTTCGGCTTCAACAACCAGAAAACCGCCAGGACGAAGCGACTGACGACATCGCTCAGCAATACATTTCAAAACATTTAGAAAGGCATGCAGGTACGGCCCTGGTGCCGTCTCTCCTGCTGTACCGTAAATGTGGATCAGGCCTACCTTCTGTGCGTCCAGCAGTCCTTTGTCGTCTGCCCCAGCCCCGGGTCGGAGATGCACCTGCAGCCAACTGTCCCCGGCAGCGGCGAACCGGGAGAGCAGATTCCGTCGGATTTCCGAGTCCCTCTGGCTAACAGGAAAAAGCCAGACGGAAGTGGTTTCCAGGTTTTCGTCCCCCTCTAACCGTTGGATGGTCTCATGTTGAATTTCCCAGGAAAGGCCACACGGCACGGTGGGAATATTCCCCGTTATCCCTGAATCGGGTTTCTCAAAGACGGGAAGGTACTCGTGAGCCAGAAGTAAAAAGTTATAGGCAAGACTTCGGGAACGCCAGAAGCCCGTTGTTTTACAATTGTGCTGCCGCTTGATCACCAGTTCTTTCAGAACGAATCCCGCGTTCAGGAAGACCCGGATCGTCTGAAACCCGATGGGGATCACGTGGCGGGATTGTCGGGCATCACCCAGGAGAAGGACGCACTTTCCTCCGGGTTTCAAAACCCGCATGCTCTCCTGGGCCACTTTTCCCATTTCCTCCAGGAAACGGGGAACGGGCAGAGCGGAGAGATCGCCCTCCACCTGGGCGCTATACCGAACAATTCCAGCATAAGGTGGGTGGGCGCAGATCAGATCTACAGTTTCTGAGCCAATCCTGGAGAGATCGCGAGCGTCCCCCACATAGACTTCCGGTTCATAGATCGGCGTTTTTCTCAGCAGGGCCGGTACTTCAAAGCGAAGGTTCTCATGGGTTAATTGAATCGCATAGGGGTTGATGTCTATCCCAATGCAGCGTCGCCCCAGGAGTTTCGCCTCTACCGCCGTCGTACCTCCTCCAACGAAATAGTCCAGAACCAGATCACCGGGCCGGGAGTACTTCAGGATCACATTCCGAGGGATATACGGAGACCAGTTTCCCCGATACCGGCCGTCGTGGGTAACCCAGTCCCCTCGCTTTTTGAAACTCCAGACGGTGGTTGTTTCCTCATTGAAATCCCCTGGACCCCACGCATGAATCCGCTTCCGGCAAGCAAGGGAGGAGATATTCACGCCATAGGCCTCAGTGATGATTTGCTCCAGTTGGTGGAAAGAGATTCCGAAAACGGCCCCGATCTCCGCGTCGGGCATTCCTCTGGCTTTTGCTTCCAGAACGGCGGAACGAAAGGCCTCCTCTCCGTGCTCCTGGCGGAGATGAGTCCCCAGGGGATGCTCTTTAGAAGCACAAATTGGGCACCGATTCATGATGGGCAAACCCCTCATCGGGAACCACAGAACACTATCCAATTTCAGCGGGGTTCTCCACTCTCAGCCCTTCAGCGCGGGCGGCGGCCAGGAGTTGAAGGTCGGCCGCCACGAAAATCAGCGGCACCAAACCCGCCAGCCGCAGAGCCTCATTGGCAGCAATAGCACTGGCCAGTTGCACAGCGTCGCATCCTCGGAGCGGTCAGCGACCTGATCCAATCGCTACCAGGTTCAGGGCTATACCGTTTCACCACCGCGCTGGCATCCAGGTAGAAGATGCTCACTCTCTCGGACCTCGTTGCTCCAGGATGATTTCACTCAGCGCAGGACCGGTCGCCCGGGTCAAAGCGGCCTCTATCTCTTCCAGCGGCACAGCGGGGTTGGCGAGTTCACGCAGACCAGGGCTCATTTCTGCTAACAACCCGGCAGCGCGAAGAGCCGCCTGGACCTGTGCGCGCTTAGTATCAGGCTCTGATGCCAGCGCATCCAGACGTTCTATCAGCCATTCCTGGGCAATCCATCCATTTCCAGGCACAACTCAATAGCCTCCCGAATTCTTTCCATCAGGGTATCCAACGACTTTGCCTGGGTGTGACAGCCGCGCAGAGCAGGAACGGTAGCCACATAGTAGCCCTCGGCGTCGCGCTCTATAATCACGCTGAACTCTCTGACCATTGGCCTTGCTCCTCACTTCGCGTATCGCTAATCGCATATCGCTAATCGCGTATCGCATATCGCGTATCGCGTATCGCCTCCGCTCCTCTGCTCCCCCC
>JAGHZG010000361.1 GCA_017743275.1 Chloroflexota bacterium
ACGGAGCGGAGGGGCGGTTGACAAAAAGTCCGAATTGGAGTATACTTACAGGCGGCAGGGACTTGACCTTACTTATGGGTGTGGTATAATTTTTCTGCCGACGTAGCTCAATCGGCAGAGCATCCGCCTTGTAAGCGGAACGGTGCGGGTTCAAGTCCCGCCGTCGGCTTGATGGGTCGGTGGCCCGAGCGGCAAAGGGGGCGGACTGTAAATCCGCTGGCTCAGCCTTCGCAGGTTCGAGTCCTGCCCGGCCCACTGTGGGCCCACGTAGCTCAATCGGCAGAGCACACCCTTGGTAAGGGTGTGGTTATGGGTTCAATTCCCATCGTGGGCTCCTGGAGACTACGCATAGATGAAGGTCCGCGATGTAATCAGACTGATTGAGGAAGACGGCTGGTATCTGGTCAGGACCAAAGGCAGCCATCGGCAGTATAAACATCCCACAAAACCTGGATTGGTTACCATCGCAGGTCACCCGAACGATGACCTGGCGGAAGGCACATTAAGCAGTATTCTCAAGCAAGCACAGTTGCAAAAACCGAGAAAGCAGTAAACTATGCCCATTTACCGTTTTTTGGTCGTTATAGAAAAAGCGAACGGCAACTATTCTGCATATTCTCCAGACCTGCCAGGTTGCATTGCGACGGGGAAGACCCCGGAGGAAGCGGCGTTGAACATGCACGAAGCGATAGAGATGCATGTGCGGGGAATGCTGGAAGACGGTTTGCCAGTGCCACAGTCACAATCGTTAGCAGAATATGTTGCTATCCCTTCACCCTGATGGTAGATTGATGTCGTTATCTCTCATTAAACCCGACCAAACCGCAGCACATTGAGGATTTTCATGGCAAAGAAGGCGAAAGCAATCCGGTTGACGATTACTCTGGCCTGTACAGAGTGTAAAGAACAGAATTACACCACCGAGAAGAATCGGCGGAACGATCCATCGCGGCTGGAACTGCGCAAGTATTGCCCGCGCTGCCGCAAGCACACGCTCCATCGGGAGACCAAGTAGCGGCAGGCCTTGCGCCTGCCTGCAGACCTCGTGCCCGTCCCTGTTGGGCGACCGCAGGGGTCGCCTAACTACCTGTAACCGCAGGGGGTTAGCTCAATAAGGCAGAGCAGCGGTCTCCAAAACCGCAGGCTGCGGGTTCAAGTCCCGCACCCCCTGCCTGGCCTATTTCAAGACACCGCCCATCCCGGCGGTGTCTTGAAATGTTAGGCAGAAGAAACGCGGGCAAATGACGCCGGAGGACAGTTCATCGTGAAAAAAGAAAACGCGCTGGTCCGCTACTTCCGGGAGACCCGGGTGGAGGTCAAACGGGTCCGCTGGCCTACCCGGGAGGAGACCTGGCGGCTGACCCGGATTGTCCTGGTGGTCACCGTCAGTATGGCCCTTTTCCTCTGGCTGATGGATGTTTTCTTCTCCTGGTGGCTGCGGGGCATTATAGAGAGTGACCCCCCGCGGATCGCGATGGGCCTTGTAGTACTGGTGGGAGGAATTGTTGTCGGGGTCATCCTGGGGCGGCGGCAGGAATAGGGCAATAGCAGGATCAATCCTGCGCTACTTCGTTCAGGGTGAACGCAATGGACCGGGAACATCTGGAGGATTGGGGAGAGGACGCGGAGGAGCAGGAGGCAACAATACCCGATTCTGCCCGACTTTCGGAGCCGCGCGGGTCCGCTGGACTTTCCACGTCCCAGGAGGCCTCCTCAGGCATCACCCGGGGCGCCGAGAAATCGGGCACTCCATCCGACCCGGGCGCCGAGCCAACGGATGAGCGGGCCTGGTACGTGATCCACTGCTACTCCGGCTACGAGAACAAGGTCAAGCACAACCTGGAGCAGCGCATTGAGACGATGCGCATGCAGGATAAAATCTTCCAGGTGGTCATCCCGACCGTAGAAGAAATTGAGGTCAAAGACGGCAAGCGGCGCACCGTGGAGCGCCGGGTATTTCCCGGATACGTCCTGGTGCAGATGATTCTGGACGACGAGTCCTGGTCCGTCGTCCGCAACACGCCCGGGGTGACCGGGTTCGTGGGGATGGGCAACCGTCCGACGCCGCTGCGCCCGGAAGAGGTGCAGGCGATTATGAAGCGGATGGAGGCCGAGGCGCCCCGCGTCAAGGTCACCTACAGGACGGGTCAGAAAGTGCGCATCATTGACGGCCCGTTCCGCGATTTCATCGGTGTTGTGGACACCATTGACGAAGAGCGGACCAAGGTGCGGGTCCTGGTCTCCTTCTTCGGACGGGATACGCCAGTGGAATTGGATTTCCTGCAGGTGGAGCGGGTGTAGCGGATTGCGGATTGCAGATTGCAGATTGTAGATTGCGGATTGCAGGACGGGAAAGTAATATGGCCCAGGAGAGCACCCCGGTCGCTGACAAGGCAGTCTGGACACAATTGTATGCACTGGCCCGCAGGCCCGGATAGCCGGTGCTCTTCATCAGCCAATGGAGGTCCGCCTTTCACCAGAAGCGAGCGTGGCCCTGGCCGATGTGCTGGAAGCCGTGTTGCGTATGACGAGCGCAGTATTCAGCAGGCCCGAACTGGACCTCGGCGAACTGGGAGTAGATGAGTTGGCCTATCTGGCCAGTGAGGGAGGGGCGTTTGACTGGCTGGCCGACGAGCCCGACCTGTATTGCGATGATGACCTGAAGGAGCGTTTTGTATGGACGACCGCCTGAAAAGAGGGTCAGTAGTTCTGGTCATCTATCCGTTTACTGACCTCTCTTCGGCCAAGCGGCGTCCTGCCCTGGTGGTATCTGCAACCGAGCGATCGGGGCGTGATTGCATTCTGGCTTTTATTACATCCCGTATAGACCAAATTGAGGAAACTGACCTGTTATTGCATCCTGAAGATTCAGACTTTGCGGCTGTTGAGTCCTATAAAATCGTACCGGGCTAAAGTCTCAAAAAAATCGTGCCCTCACCCCTCCCCCTGCCCCCAAGTTCATCAAAACTTCTGAATCATTCGTGCCCCTCTCCCGCTCGCCTTCGGCGGCGGGCGAGGGGAGGG
>JAGHZG010000362.1 GCA_017743275.1 Chloroflexota bacterium
AGGAGCGGATGAAGACCTTGACCACCTCCCCGTCGGCCGCGTCCACCACGGCGGCCACCTCCCGCCAGGTGTGCTCCGGGTCATCCCGGAGACGGCCCACGTTGATGACCATATCCAGTTCCACCCACCCCGGCCCTTCCCGGCGAATGGCGCGGCTTTCGGCGACCAGTCGGGCGGCCTGATGCGCCTTCATCGCGATGGTGGACTTGCCCAGGGGGAAATCCACCACGTAGCACTCCTTCACCCCCGTCCCCGCCAACAGCCGGGGCAACAGGTCCACCTCCACCGGGTTCACGCAGACGGAAGCGCAGCGGTGGCGGACGGCGATCTCAGCCAGGGCGCGGATGTTCGCCTCCGGCGTGTCGGCCCGCAGGTCGGTGGCATCTATCAGCGCGGCCAGCCGCTGGGGGGTAAGCCAGTGAATAATCTCCTCCAGCGCGTCGGCTGGGAAATCCACCAGCGGCAGCGGCGGTAATTCGTCCATTTTTGCCTCCTGCAACCCCTGTAGCACAGGCTTTCAGCCTGTAGCGCAGGCTGTCAGCCTGTAGCACAGGCTTTCAGCCTGTAGCGCAGGCTGTCAGCCTGCGAGTCTGCATCCACAGGCCTGGCGCCTGCGCTCCAGCAGTTCTCCTCTACTCCTGCTCCCCGCCCGGAGACGGGAAGGAATAATGGGGAATCACCCCCCAGTACTGCGGGGGCCAATAACAGAGCCAGGCTTTGCCGATGATGTTCTTTCGCGGCAGCGGCCCCCAGGCGTGGGAATCGCTGGAATTGGCGCGGTTATCCCCCAGGACGAAGTACTCATCTGGCCCCAGACTCCAGGCGCCGGTGTACGGGATGCCCGAATTCAGATACGGCTCGTCCAGCCGGTACCCGTTGATCCAGACCGCGCCGTCCCGGATCTCCACCCGTTCCCCTGGCAGGCTGATGATCCGCTTGATGTAGTCCTCTCCGGCCCCGTTGGGGGAGACGAAGACCACAATGTCCCCCCGCCGGGGCTCGCTCAGCCGGTAACTGATTTTGCTGACGACCAGATACTGGCCGTTATGCAGGGTGGGCTCCATACTGGAGCCTCGGACGTAGAAGCGACCGGTGAGGGCGTTGATGACCAGGTAGATCACCAGAGCCAGGACGAGACTCTCCACCACATCCCGCAGGAGAGCGCGAGCCGATGACGCCCGCTCATGGGGCGGGGTGAGCTCAGGAATTTCTGCGTCGGCTGGCAGGGGTTCCAACAGTACCTCCAATATGCCCGACGATGAAGGGTCGGGCTGATTTTCCAGACCCATTCGGGGCTGGTACGGAAGTCTGCAGATATTTCTGGTTAAACCTGAGTAAACCTGTCCTTTCGGGGAAATTGAAAACGACTTTCGCGAATTTCCTATATATGGGGGCACAACGGTGTTTGCCCCCCATATGTAGGGGATTGGCGCCTGGCGATCAGACACGAGTTTCTTGGCTTGCTCACACCCTACCGCTAAATGTGGGCATAATCACGTCCGATACCCCTATATATGGGTAGAACAAATGTTTCTCCGAAAGGACAGTAAACCGTTGGGTTTACCGCTTCTTATGGCACCGCAGCATATACCTCAAGTTCATTCAGTCCGCCACCGTAACCGTAGTATTCATCCACATAGAAACGCACATAACGGGCCAGTACAGGTTGTGGAAGGACCACTTCCCCATATGCCGGAGATAGCGAATAGGCCATCACGCCCTCATAGATGACCTGTTCCTCTCCGCCAAAGGTACCCGTTTGCGATAGAGCGATATGGAACCTGGTCGTGGCCCGACCTCCACCACACCGCCCGTTAAATGTGTTGAGCCAGCGGAGTTTGATAACGCTGTAGTTCTGCAGAAGGTCCACCTGAACCCATCCGGTTTCCCCGTCAGGCAGCAGCCAGTACTGCGTATTGTGGCCACCACCCACACATTGGCCAGACTCATCGGTTCTTCTATCCACGATGCCGCCGGGCGGGAAAGAAAGGTCAGAGTGACGCCAATATCCTGAGGCTGTGATCGGTTTGCCGGCGGCAACTTCCAGCACTGATACCGGGACCGGCACAACCACAGTGACCGGCACCGTCACTACGACCATCTGCGGGGTTGAGGCTGGCTGAGGTGAGGTTGTTAAAGTGCAGGCAAGGACTGCTATCGCAATGAGACCGAGCCCAGCCGAAAGACGCAGTGTTGGCTTAACCCGCTGCATTTGACATCCTCCTTGATCCTTTTGGCTCCCTCGGATGCCTTTTATTATAGCCCAGACTGTTCAGGGAGCAACCTCCCTTTTTGCCCTGCCATTTCCTCCTCGGAAACCACCACAACCCCGGCCCGCCGCAGCAGGGCCACGGTGACCCCCTCTCCGGGGACCAGACGTCCGCTGTGGCTTCCGTCGTAGATGCCGGAGGGGCTGCAGGACGGGCTGCGGGCCTTCATCACGGCGAGGCGGATGCCGTACCGCCGGACCAGGGCCAGTGCGGCCTCCGCCCCCCGGATATAGGCTTCCGTCACATCCTCCCCGGCGGCGGTGAGGACGCGCGCCCGGCCGTCCAGGACGTCGCCGCCGCTCCCGCCGACAATCTCTGCGGGCGGACGGGGCACCGGAAGCCCGCCCGCCACCTCCGGACAGACCGGTATGACCCGCCCCAGCGCCGCCAGTTGGATGAGGTCCGCCTCCGGATGCCCGCGCCCGTCGTAGGCCGTGGGCAACCCCAGCAGGCACGCGCTGACCAGAATGATTTCTTCCCCCCTCATCGGCCTTCCTGATCGGTAAACCCCGCTGTGGAGAAAAGCTGGACACAGATGAACGCGGGTTGGATAGATGACCGGGAACCTGACGAACTCATTATACCTCTCTCTGGGAAGAACGCCACTTCCGACAGCAACCCTGCGATGCTTCTCTCTGGATTGACTTCCTCACAAAAACGTGTTATGATTTGAGCACCGGGCGGTTAGCTCAGTTGGTCAGAGCGCCTCCCTTACAAGGAGGAGGCCACAGGTTCAAGTCCTGTACCGCCCA
>JAGHZG010000363.1 GCA_017743275.1 Chloroflexota bacterium
TGGCGGCCCTTCTGGCTCCGGAGGAAACGGCCATTATTTTGGGCGAAATTTAGGAAGCTGTAGACTACGGCGACCAGGGCAATGTGTCGCTCAATTGCCTGGAAGTCCCGTAGTTGATACTGGTCCAACCCTTCGGCCTTTCCCTCTTCATGATAGACTTCAACGGGCCAGCGGTGGCGTCGGATGCGGGTGATGCCCGGCGCTTGCCACGTCAAACGATTGGAGATATAGAAGACCGGGCTATCGCTCAAGTCCGCCTGGCGATAATTGATGACCAGACGCTGCTGACCAAATTTGGCAATGCGGTGGGTGGCGCAGTAGCGGTAGTAACGCTCCTTCCTCCCTTTGCAGGGGATCGTAATGGGCTTGAAGACGGGGGGGCGACCGTCCTTCAGCGCCACCAGGTGTTCTTGTTTCAGATGTTCGGCAAACTGATCCAGGCGCTGGAGGCCACTTTTCAGGATCACCTGGTCGTCATCGGCCAGCGTCCCCACGTAGGGCAAGTGCAGGGTCTGGTCCAGGTAGCGGCAGAAGCCCGGCTGCGTGTACCAGTTGTCGAAGGTCACTGGTAACTTGGGTTCAGGATGCGTTTCCACCCAATGCTGGAGCAATTGCTCGGCGATAATCAGTTTGCTCTGGTACAAGGCAGCCACTTCGGGTTTGTCCTGATGGCGTCGCCACACCCCCTGCAGGTAATTGCGCCATTTGTGAGGTGCCTCGGTCTTCAATGCCTGTTTGCTCTCTCTGAGCCGGATACCGGCTGCCCGTAGCCCTTGCTCCAGCGCCTCCACATCCGTTGGCTTCCACAAGCGGAAAGCTAGCGGATAGTCGGTCTCATCATCGCTGTAATGCAAGTTGACCAGATTGTGTGCCCATACATAGCGCCCTTCTGTCGGGTTCCACAGATAAGCGATTTGGTCAAAGTGCTGCCCGTAGTGCACCAGAAGGGTGTCATCCTCACTCAGCACACCGTTGCGCTTCATCTGTGTACCGGCCAGACTCCCCAATAGCCTCAGGCGGGCGCAGTTCAAGTCCTCCAGCGAGAAGGGGCTTGCCGTCAGCAGACGGTTGAGACTGCTCTGGTTGCGGCTCTCAAAGACAAACAGGCGGTTGATGCCGTCAACCGTCTTGTTCTCCGACACGATCAAGCCGCTGATATAGCGCTTGAACTGAATGAAGGCTTCCGCCGAGAAGACCTCTTCAAAGTAAGGCGCATAGTGCTGCACCAATTCGGGAAATTCCACCAACGGAAACACGGCTCACCCCCAATTCTGATTAGCATCTCAGATGATACGCCTTTTTCCGCTGGTTGTCCATTGGCCACTTGGGGTTATTTACTTGTCAATGTTCTGCAAAAGTCGACTTTCCACTTTCAATTTAAAATGAGGAGGGTTCTCATGGATGTGAAAGTCCTGCAGAAAACCATGGATCCGGCGGTCCAGGAAATGCTTCTTCGGGCGGAGCAGATGGGGATAGAGACGATCTGGGACCGCTACCAGGCGCAACTTCCCCAGTGTGGCTTTGGGGAACTGGGTCCCTGCTGCCGATTCTGTCTGCAGGGGCCCTGTCGCGTGGATCCCTTCGGAGAGGGCCCGCAACGGGGGATCTGCGGCGCCGACGCCGACTCTATCGTCGCCCGGAATCTGGCCCGGGCCATTGCGGCCGGGACCGCCGCCCACTCCGGCCATGCCAAACATCTGGCCCATACCCTGCTGCGCTGGGCTGAAGGGAAAGCCCCCGACTACGGCGTGAAAGACGAGGCCAAACTCCGGGCCGTCGCCAGCCGCCTGGGGATCCCGCTGGACGGAAAGGATGTGCGCCAGTTGGCCCGGGAGGTGGCGGAGGCCGCGCTGGCGGACTTTTCGGAAAAGGAGACGCCGGTGGCTTGGGTTGCCACGACCATCACCCAGAAACGGCTGGAGAAGGCGCTCCAGCATGGCGTCGTTCCGACAGGCATAGATAGCGTGGTCTCCGAAATTATGCATCGCACCTCGTACGGAGTGGATGCGGATACCGTGAACCTTCTGCTGGGTGGGGTCAAATGCGCCCTAGCCGACTTCGCCGGCTGCCATATGGCCACCGACCTGGCGGACATCCTCTTCGGGACCCCCAAACCCCTCGTCACCGCCGCCAATATGGGCGTCCTCAAGCGCGACGCGGTCAATATCGCCGTCCACGGCCACAACCCCGTCCTCTCCGACATCATCGTCCAGGTGGCGCCGGAGATGGCAGACGAGGCCCGCGCGGCAGGAGCAGGGGAGGGCGTCAACATCGTGGGGATCTGCTGCACGGGCAACGAGGTGATGTCTCGCCACGGCGTTCCGGCCGTCACGCACTCCGTCAGCCAGGAGATGGCTATCGTCACCGGGGCGCTGGACGCGCTGGTAGTGGACTACCAGTGCATCATGCCCGCCCTGGCGGGTGTGGCGGAGTGTTTCCATACTCGCCTGATCACCACGATGCCCATCAGCAAAATCTCCGGCGCTACCTACGTGGAATTTCACGAGGACCACGCGCGGGAGACAGCCCGCCAGATCATCCGGATAGGCATTGAGGCCTTCGCCCGCCGAGACCCATCCCGGGTTCAGATCCCCTCGTACTCTCCGCAGGTCTTCGCCGGTTTCTCTACGGAGGCCATCGTGGGGACGCTGGCCCTGATAAACTCGGAGGACCCCCTGAAGCCCCTCATTGACCAGATTGTGGCGGGCAACATCCTGGGCGTCTGCCTCTTCGCCGGATGCAACAACGTCAAGGTTCCCCAGGACTCGGGCTTCCTGACCGTGGCCCAAGAACTGGCGCGACACAATGTCCTGCTGCTCTCCACCGGATGCGGCTCCGGGGCCTTCGCCCGCCACGGCCTTCTCAACCCGGAGGCGACGGAGAAATACGCCGGAGAGGGGCTCAAGGCCGTCCTGACCGCTTTGGGCCAGGCGGCCGACCTGGGTGGACCTCTCCCCCTGATCCTCCATATGGGCTCCTGTGTGGATAACTCCCGGGCTGCCGATGTCGCCACTGCGGTGG
>JAGHZG010000364.1 GCA_017743275.1 Chloroflexota bacterium
CGTCAGCGGCGGCAGATGCAGGATAAATCCCGCGCTGCGGGCGGCGCGCCAGCGGCGGCAGATGCAGGATAAATCCTGCGCTGCGGGCGGCGCGTCAGCGGCGGCAGATGCAGGATAAATCCCGCGCTGCGGGCGGCGCGCCAGCGGCGGCAGATGCAGGATAAATCCTGCGCTGCGGGCGGCGCGTCAGCGGCGGCAGATGCAGGATAAATCCCGCGCTGCGGGCGGCGCGCCAGCGGCGGCAGATGCAGGATAAATCCTGCGCTGCGGGCGGCGCGTCAGCGGCGGCAGATGCAGGATAAATCCCGCGCTGCGGGCGGCGCGCCAGCGGTGCGCCGTTAACGTGCCAGGCACTTGGGGAACTGCCAATTGAAGGGAGGGGAAATGGCTTCTACCATTGCGCTCCATATCCCTCGCGAGGTCGTCCACGCTACCCGGATGACCCCGGAGGAGTTAACTCGGGAACTGGCGCTTCTTCTATTCCAGCAGGGGAAACTCTCGTTTGGAAAGGCCCGGGAGATGGCTGGAATGTCGGCATGGGCTTTCCAGCAACTCCTGGGCAGCCGGGGCATTCCCGTTCACTATGGGATAGAAGAGTACGAGGAAGACAGGGAAACCCTGCGGGAACTGGGCCGGATATGAGTCCTGAAAAGTCCGTTGTCGTGAGCAATGCCTCCCCGCTGATCAACTTTACGCGGAAATAGCCAGATGAGCAACCTGCGCATCATCCCCCTGGGAGGACTGGGGGAAGTCGGCAAAAATATGATGGCCGTGGAGTACGGCCAGGACATCCTGGTCATAGACGCCGGCCTGATGTTCCCCGAGTCGGACATGTACGGGGTGGACTTCATCATCCCCGACTACGGCTACCTGCGGGACAAGAAGGAGCGCGTCCGGGCCATCTTTGTCACCCACGGCCACGAAGACCACATCGGCGCACTGCCGTTCTTCCTGCGGGAGTTCCCCGTCCCCCTCTACGCCACCCGTCTGACCTGCGGCCTCATAGAGGTCAAAATCCGCCAGGCCCACCTGCGGGACATAGAACTGCACACCTGCGCGCCGGGCGACGTCATCACCATCGGGCCGTTCCGGATAGAACCGTTCCACGTCTGCCATTCCATCCCGGATACGGTGGGACTGGGGATCACCACCCCGGAGGGCCTCATCGTCCACTCCGGCGACTTCAAGTTTGACCACACCCCCGTGGACGGCCAGCCGACGGACTTCGCCAAACTGGCCGAATTCGCCGGACGGGGCGTACTGGTCCTGCTGTCGGATAGCACCAACGCCACCGAGCCCGGCACCACCCCCTCAGAGCAGGTGGTCACCGAGGCGCTGGATGACGTGATGCGGAAGGCGCCGGGACGGGTCATCCTCGCCACCTTCGCATCTCTGATCTCCCGCATCCAGCAGGCGATAGACGTGGCCGCCCGTTACGGGCGCCGGGTCGCCATCGCCGGCGCGACGATGGCGGAAAACGTCAAAATGGCCATGCGCCTGGGCTACCTGCGCATCCCCGAAGGGATGATGGTCAGCCTGGGCGAGATGGAGTCGCTCCCGCCGTCCCGATGCCTGATCCTGGCCACCGGCGCCCAGGGCGAACCCACCGCCGTCCTGAGCCGACTGGCCCTGGGACAGCACCCCTCCCTGCAGGTGCGGCCCGGCGATACCGTCGTCCTTTCCTCCCACACCATCCCCGGCAACGAGGAGATGACCCACCGGGTCATCAACCGCCTGTTCCAGAAAGGGGCCGACGTCATCTATCACCCGCTGGCCCCCGTTCACGTCTCCGGGCACGCCAGCCAGGAGGAGCAGAAACTGCTCCTGAACATCCTCCGCCCGCGCAACTTCGTCCCCATCCACGGCGAACTGCGCCACCTGAAACAGCACGCCAAACTGGCCGCCGAACTGGGCATCCCCCGGGAGCGAATCGCCGTGGTGGAGAACGGGTACGTCCTGTATTTTGAGGACGACTGCATCCGGGTGGGCGAACGGGTGCCCGGTGGCTACGTCTTCGTGGACGGTTCGTGGGTGGGGGACGCGGTGGGGCCGGCGGTCATCCGGGACCGGGAGACACTGGCCATGGCCGGGGTGTGCGTCGTCGTCTTCCGCTACAGCCCCCGGCGCGGCGCGCTGCTGGACACCCCCCGCCTGACGGTGCGGGGGTTCGCCGCCCGCGACGCGGCGGAGGAGGTGATGACGGGCGCGGCGGAGGTGGTCCGCCGCACCGTCCAGGGCACCCGCCCGGGCACCCCGCCTGCTACCGTGGAGATGCAGGTCCAGTCCGCCCTCTCCGAATTCTTCTACCAGCGGACCAAAAACCGGCCCGAAGTGATTGTGGTGGCGGTGGCGGAGGTGTAGGACAACTGCTCGCAGTTGTCCTACATGCGACCTGCGACATGCGACCTGCGCCCTGAAATGGACGGAGAAGACCCGCAAAAAACCCGCATCCTGATTGCCTACAAAGAGTTCCCCGCCCCATCGGTCGGACATGCCGGTGGGCAGGGGGTCTTCCGCCTCATCCAGGCCCTCCACCGGCGCGGCCACTCCGTCGTCCTGGTCGCCCGCCTGCGGCGGGAAGAGGCCGCCCTGGTGGAGGAAACCCGCCCCCTCTGTGAGCGCATCGTCACCGTTCCCCACCACCAGGCCCTCAGCGGGCCGCTCCCCCTGCGGATCGCGCGCAGTTACCTGGCCCTGCGGCGGGCCGTCGCGCGTACCCTTCGGGAGACCCGACCGGACCTGATGCTGGTGGAGTTCACCCAGACGGCGCTGATCCTTCTGGGACTGCAGCGCCCCTTCACCGCGCTCCGTCCCCACGACGTCAACTGGTTCCTGCTGGAGCAACGGGCCCGGTATCAGCGGGGGCTCCGCCGACTGGCGACGCTGGCCCTGGCCCGGCTCTTCGGGCGCCTGGAGCCATGGCTTCTGCGACGCTACGACCAGATTCTGGCCATCTCCGAGGGCGACCGGCGGCTGCTGACGTTGCGCTGTCGCCCCATCCCCACCCTGTTGCTCCC
>JAGHZG010000365.1 GCA_017743275.1 Chloroflexota bacterium
TTCAGGGGCCTTAAGCGGGGCGCTATCCGGGCAGGTGGAACGGGCAACGGCGAACTTGTTGGAGGGGAGGCCAGTGGGAGAGGGGTTGGGGAAACCGGAGGATATCCTGTTTGAAGCGGCTCTCGGAGGCGGGATGGCTTTTGCGGGAGGGGTGGTGGATCGGGCGGTGATGGCGGCTCGCTTCCCGGGTTATTACACCCGATACGTGGGGGAGGGGGAGATTGCCGCCATCCAGCAAACCGGCCTCCTGCGGGGCGGAAGGCCCGGAGAAACTTATTTCACTATTGATCGCTATGTGTCAAAGAATTCCGCTATGCAGAGATTAGCTCTTAAGCACGGGCCTGAATACCGCGTGGAGTTTGAGATCATTAATCAACCTTCTATTGTTGGTCCTGAGCGCGTAGCTCCCTCTTTAAAGCCATTCCGATGGGGTTGGGGAATTCAATACTGGGCCCGCGACCCAGTTCAAGTCCGAATTTTACGTTACTATCGAATGGAGCAAAGATATGCGCATTGAGTTTGTTGTGAGCGAGCCTTTCGAGGATTTTGAGATCATCAAAGGATATATTCCAGAGCCTTTATGGAGGGCATGGTCTGGGCTTTTTTCGGTCCTTTTTATCAGTGAAGATGGGCGCCGATTCAGGCTTCCTGCTGGAGTCTATTTTAAGTTAAAATTTCGTGGAGAAGCAAGCATTCGGATATTTAGTCCTCATCACGGAGGGCTTATAATTTCGTATTTAAAGGTGATCCCGGAAGAAGGAAATTAAAGCGAGGCAGCTGGGAAGAAGTAGGTGATGTCACAATGCTGGCGCAGGGCGGAAGCCCGGCGGGCGTGACCCGGTATCTCCCGTATGGCGCCATCCGGTGGGAGAGCGGCCTCTGGTCCACCGACCGCCGCTTCACCGGCCAGCGGTGGGAGCAAGGCCTGGGCCTGTATGATTACAACGCCCGCTTCTACGACCCGGCCCTGGGCCGCTTCCTCCAGCCCGACCCCCTGGTGCCCGAGCTGGACAACCCGCAAGCGCTGAACCGATACGCGTATGTCTACAACAACCCGCTAAGGTATACGGACCCCGATGGACACATTGCAATTTTGGCTACTATGGGTATTGGAGCGGCTATCGGGGGAATCGCTATGGGTGTAACGTATGCGCTTACGACAGACCAATTTCGCTGGAACGAGTGTGCGACGGCTGTAGCCGTTGGCGCCCTGGCTGGTGCGCTGATTGGTTCAGGGATAGGAGCCATTCAGGGGACTGCGATCATCGCAACAAGCGGAGTTGCTGTTGCCAGTGCCACCCCTATCGCTGCCACGATTGCAATTGGGACCGGGATGGGTATGGCTGCTTCGGGAGGAGGGTATATGATCAGCAACGTTCTAACCGGCAAGTCCTTTGATACTACAGACTTTCTGGTCACCTCTGCGGTGGGGGCTGTTGAAGGTGGGGTGAGCGCGATTCCGGGTATTGGTGCTGGAGGACGGATTCTGGCATCTGGGGCCGCTGGTGTTGCCCAATCGGCATTCAGCGACCGTGCTCACGGCCGTGAGGTGGACTGGGGGCGAGCGGCATTCAGTGGAGGCATTGGTCTGGTTGCCGGCGGGACCGGTGAAGTGTTTCGCTCAGCGGCCCGTAGAGCAGTTGCCTTATCAGAGAGCACCCTTGGCCCGTCTTTGCCAGCAATCAATATGACCGAAATAGCCGTACGCCAGTTAAGCAGTTACCAGGAGATTACAAGGCAGGCCACTCAAAAGGCTCAACGCCATGCAGCTTTCCACGCAGTTCGGACTGTGATACGGGGCTTCGGTTACGAGACCGGAGTCAATCTTGGAGAGTGGTACGGGGAGCGCTATTGGAGGTAAGCACGATGGATAAGCTCAGATATTTAGGGCTTGTACTTATTGTGGCGTCTTCATTTTGGGCCCTGGGGCTTTGGGGCCAGAGAATAGAAAATGCGCTTCAATCTCCTGGTGTTAGACCCAAAGGATGGTGGGCGTGGCTTTTTGGGATTCGCCCGGGAAAAGGGGAGAAAATATGCATGTGGCCAGCCCTTCTCCAAATCTGGGCGGTACTATATCTGGTTGCTGGTTTCCTGACAGTCTGGGCTGGATGTACGCAAGCCTTTGCCAGCATTACTGTCATCTACATCTTTGGATTCCCGTTTTATTTTTGGCTTATAGTGCGCTTTATTATTTGGTTTAAAAGAAAGTAGTAAGGTGTAATCAGGCCTGATGACTGTTACAGGAAGAGTAGAGGCAAAAGGGGTTCAGCATCAGGATCAAGCTGGGAACTGGCTGAGTCATCCCCACCGGCACCGTCCAGTTCCGCTACGCTGGCGGGCAGCGGATCGCGGTGCGGGTGGGGGGCACCCTCTACTTCCTGCACGGCGATCATCTGGAGAGTGCAACCTTAACAACCGATGCTGGCGGAAACCGGGTGGGTGAGGCCCGCTACACTCCCTACGGGGAGATGCGGCGGGATTATCCCCGGGGGGTGATCCCCACCGACCGTCGCTTCACCGGCCAGCGCCAGGAAGCGGATCTGGGCCTGTATGACTACCGGGCGCGCTTCTATGATCCCACCCTGGGCCGCTTCCTGCAGCCCGACCCTCTGGTGCCGGAGCCGGGCCACTCCCAGGCGCTGAACCGGTATGCCTACGTCTACAACAACCCCTTGATGTGCTTAAAGCGGTAGAGAACGTTGCAGAAATTACCAACCCTCTGCCCAGAACACAGCGGTTCGCGCGAGCCGTGCCGGAAGATGTCGCTCGAAAGATCGAGGCAGGTTTTACGAACGTAACTTTAGCCAGACCTGGAGACCCAGATGTGTTTATCACTGCTGCAGAAGACCTGGCGCGTTATCGAACGCAGTCTGCTGTTGAAAGCCGCCTTGCATTGCCCTCTGGGCCCCAGCGAGCTGTGATCACTTTCAAGCAGGAGGAATTGCATCCCCTATCTTGCGAACTGGACTTTGGACTAACTGGTGGAATTGAGAGAGTGCGCTTGCAGCGATCCCA
>JAGHZG010000366.1 GCA_017743275.1 Chloroflexota bacterium
TATAAGAGACAGGCAGAGGAGCAGAGGGAAGTGATAATCAGGTGGGACCTGCGACCTGCGACCTGTGACATGCGACCTGCGACGTGCGACCTGCGACCTGTGAGGAGGGAAACGATATGGAAGAGAATCGGGTGAGATTGAGCGGTTGGCAGATGATCGCAATCGCGGTCGGCATTCTGGTGCTGGGGCTGGTCTGTTGCTCGCTGGGTCTGCTGGTGGGCGGCGCGGCCGGGTTCAGCCTGGGGCGCGCCACCGCGCAGCCGGAAACCACCCCGGGATGGGAACTCCCGCCGTCCGGCACCCCTACCCCGGAGTTCCCGCCGGAGGTCACGCCGGTTCCAGAGGAGCGGCCGTATCTGGGCATCCGGTACGTCCAGCGGCCGCGCGGGGCAGAAGTACAGGAGGTCATCCCGGGAAGTCCCGCTGAGGAGGCGGGTCTGAGGGTGGGAGACCTCATCCGAAAAGTGGATGGTCAATCTGTGAGCCCCGGCCGCCCATTGGCGGAGGTTCTCTCCGCCTACCGTCCCGGCGACCGGGTTGTCCTGACGGTGGAGCGGGGAGGGAGGGAGATAGAAATCCCGGTGACGCTGGGCCGCCGGCCGTAATGCCTCACCCCACCCCCGGCGGTTTCGCTGCCAGGGGAGGGGTGAGGGCGCGCCAGCGGCCGGGCAGGTGGCGCTGGCCGTCGCCCTGATGTTTCACGGAGAACTGCTATGGAGACCACTCAACTGATCTGGATCATCGCCGTCACGCTGCTGGCCCTGTTGAACATCGTCTGGCAACTGGACCTGCAGACGCGCCTGAAGCGGCTGGAGGAGCGGTACCGCCGCCTTTCCGGGGTCAGCGTGGAGGAGACGGGGCCGCAGGTCGGCGTGGGGACGCTGCTGGCCCGGATTGATTCGGTGCGGGACCGGGTGGAGAAACTGGAGAACATCGCCCGACAGGCCCAGGCCACCCTGGGGCACACGGTTCAGGGGGTCGGCATCGTCCGCTTCCGCGCGCTGCCCGACGTCGGCGGCGATCAGAGTTTCTCGCTGGCGCTGGTGGAGGGCGGCGGCAACGGCGTCGTCCTCTCTGCCCTCTACCTGCGGGAGGGGACCCGCTTCTACGGGAAACCCCTGGCGGCCTGGAATTCCTCGTACCCGCTCACGGACGAGGAGAAGCAGGCACTGGAGCAGGCCCGCCGGGCGGTGGAGGGGGCAGGGCAGGAAAAATGAGTCAATGACCAATGGCCGAATGACCAATGACCGAATGACCAATGACCGAATGATCAATGACCAATGACCAAATGACCAATGACCAATGACCGAATGACCAATGACCGAATGACCAATGACCAATGACCAAATGACCAATGACCAATGACCGAATGACCTGGGGGTTGCAGGGCGACGCGGAGCGGCAAAGGGCGCTGGGGGCTATCGCGACGCCTTCGGACCTGGTGAACTTTATGGTCTCCCTGGCGGCGCCGTCTCGCCCCCGTGTGCGGGTGCTGGAGCCGGCTTGCGGCGACGCACCTTTCCTCAGCGCGTTCGCGGAACGGTACGGCTCTCTCCATGAACTGGTCGGGGTGGATATAGACCCGGCGGCTGTGGAGCAGGCCCGGCGGCGAATTCCCTCTGCCACGATTCTGGAAGCGGACTTTCTGCTCTGGCAACCCTCTGAACCGTTTGATCTCATCATCGGTAACCCTCCCTACGGGATTATCGGCGATGCCTCGCATTATCCCATCCACGTCTTTAAAGAACGGAAACGCCTGTACAAGCGGCGGTTTCAGACCTGGCGCGGCAAGTTTAACATCTACGGAGCCTTCATAGAGCACGCCGTCCGTTTACTCCGCCCCGACGGCAGGCTGGTTTTCGTTGTTCCGGCGACCTGACTGGTGCTGGACGACTTCGTCCAACTCCGGCGATTCCTGGCCCGCGAGGGATGTCTGGATGTGTACTACATGGGCCGTCCTTTCCCAGACCGAAACGTGGTCGCAGTGGTTCTGGTCCTGGAGCGGGGGAAGGGAGGACTGGCCCTGTACGACGGGGAGAGCCGGATGCCGGTTGTGTGGAAAGCATCGTATGGAGGTGAACTGATCCGGTTTGAGACCCCCGAAGCCCTCGCTTTTGAGCGTGGAGGCATTCCGTTGGGGGAACTGGTGGACGTTTATTTCGCCGCCCGAAGTCCGGAAATCCGCCGCCATCCTTCGGTCGCTTCGGAGCCGGGAGAGGGCCTGGTGCCCATTCTGACCGGTCGCAACCTGAAGCCTGGCTGGATTGATTATGATTGATTATGAGCGGTGTTACTCCGGCCTCTGGATGCCGAGGGAGGAAGCGCCGTCGCTACGGTTTTTCTACGCTTTTCCCCATATCGTTGTCGGTCATACCAAAGGCGCTCGCGTGGTGGCCGCGCGGGATGAGCGCTGCTATCCCTGGCGGGAGGAATTTCATCTGGTACCGAAGGTCAGCGGGCTGGACGAGGCGGATCTGGTCCAGTACCTGAACAGCGAACCGGTCCAGCGGTATGTGCGCACCCTGTATCGGGAGATTGTGCCCCATCTGACGATGACCCAACTCCGTCGGGTGCCTGTGCCGCCGGAACTGGTCCCGGCCCTCCCGCGGGCCCGTCAATTGAATCTGTGGGAGGAAATCCTTATGCGGGTTGCAGGGAATGAAAGTCGGGACATCGGCTGGGAGGAAACGTTAACCATATTGCGTGGGATGATGGATTCAAAGTAGGGGAGGAGAAAGTGCAGGCCCTGGTCTACGACGGTGAAGTATTGCAGTTGCGGGAGGACTACCCCCGGCCCGTCCCGCCGCCGGGGGAGGCACTGGTACGCGTCCGCCTGGCGGGCATCTGCAACACCGACCTGGAAATCGTGCGCGGCTACATGGGCTTCCGGGGCGTGCTGGGGCACGAATTCGTCGGGACGGTGGAGGAGGCGGAGGACCGCTCCCTCATCGGGCAGCGGGTGGTCGGGGAGATCAACGCCTACTGCGGCGAATGCCCCACCTG